>NZ_JBHYZW010000001.1:801441-957440 GCF_042754005.1 Streptomyces sp. NPDC059247 | reverse complement strand
CGGGGCGCCCCCCCGTCGTTACCCCCCCCCCCGAGCGGGGCCGGGCCCCGGGGGGGGGGGGGGCGGGCGGGGGGGGGGGGGGGGGGGCGGGGGGCCCCCCCCCGGCCCCCCCGCCCCTTCACCCGCGCCCCTCGGTCAGCCGTACGGGATGACGAGCACCGAGCGGTCCGTGCCCGTCCCGAGCTGGGAGTCGGCGTTCCCGATGGCGCTCCACACCTCCAGGCGGACGGTGCCGCCGCGCAGGTCGGCGAGGGTGCCGGTGGTGGACCGCGGGCCGCGTCCCTGGCCGTACTCCTCCCAGCCCGCCACCGGGTCGGTCGCGAAGTACTGGTACGTCTCGGTGCGGTCGAAGGTGCCGTCGCCGGTGAAGTCGTAGCTGATCCTGGCCTGCTGGCCGAGACCGACGGCCGTACCGGCGTCGACCTGGAGGCGGAAGGCGGTGGAACCGCCGCTCCTGAGCGTGCCGTCGACGTTCCGGGCCTGGTAGACGAGGGGCTGGTTGGGGGTGCCGTCGTAGGTGCCGCCCCGCGCCGAGGGAACGGTGTCGCTGACGGCCGTCGTGCCGGTGGCCGTGGTGAGCGTCCCGCCGGTGCGGAGCTGGAAGGTGTTGCCGGTGGGGGGCTCGGGGTCGGGTCCCGGGCCCCCCGGGCCGGTGCCGGTCGCGGTGGAACGGGCCGGTACGGAGAGGGACCTGCCGTCCGAGAACGTGACGGTGCGGGCGGTGGAACCGTAGTTGTGGGCGGCGTACGTCCGGGTGGCGCCCTTCAGGAAGACGGCGGAGGTGGGGACGGAGCCGGTGACGGTCGCGTCGGGTGCGCCGAGGGTGTCGAGGGCGGTGAGCCAGTGGTAGGTGTGGGCCTTGGACTCGCCCGCCTCCGGGGTGTATCCGGCGTTGCCCGCGTCCCACTTGGCCTTGGCCGCGGCGGGGTCGGCGAAGGACTGGAACTCCCACAGGATGTCCCGCCATTCGACGGCGGGGCCGCCGTTCTCGCGTTCCATCTCGGCGATGTTGCGCCGGACGGCCTCCTTGTGTCCGCCGAGGTGGAGCGAACCACCTGTCACGGGAAGGACGTTGATGCCGTGGATCTCCTCGGGGTTGGCGGTCCACCAGGTGGAGTAGGCGCCGCCGCTGCCCCAGACCATGCCCACGGTGTCGTGGGCGAAGGAGCCGGGGAAGACCTGCTGGTCGGCGTCGAACCAGTACTGGGCGACGGCCTCGCCCTCGGTGGCGAGGAGGTAGGCGCCGAGGTCGCGGAGCGAGGTGTCGCCGGTGGCGGAGCCCCAGAGGACGAGGGCGGCGCTGAGGTTGGTGGACTCGGACGAGGACTCCTGGTTGTTCCCGGCGGCGAAACCCTGGTGGCCGCTGGCCCAGCTGTGTCCCGCGTAGACGTCGAAGCCGCGCAGGAACGGGAAGGCGGTGTCGGTGCGGCTCGGGTTGGCGGTGTCGCGGACCAGGAGCTTCACCATGGTGCCCCAGGCGGAGTCGGCGGCCCAGCCGGGGTCGTACTGGGCGATGATCGCGGCGGCGTACACGTAGTAGCCGTAGTGGAAGTGGTGGTCGTTGAGTTCGGTGTCGCTGCCGTAGGAGGCCGGGTAGCCGGTGAGGGTCTTCCAGACGCGGTCGTACGAGAACTCGTTCGCGCCCCCGGCGGTGAACCAGTCCTGGAGGCGTCCCTTCAGCTGGCCGAGGAGCTTGTCGCGGAGCGCGGTGTCGCCGATCTGGTCGGCGAGCGGCACCAGTTGGGCGAGCTTTCCGAGCGCCTTGCCCGTCCAGTAGGTGTCGACGGCCCCGGAGAAGGGGTCGGCCGAGTTCGCCACCTCGGCGAGGTGTCCGCGCAGTCGCGCGGTGTCGGCTCCGGTGCCGCCGGGCAGTGCGGGCAGAACGGCGGCGGACCGCTGGGAGGTGCTGAAGGAGGCCGCCTCGCGGACCTTCATGGTGCCGCGCGGCGAGACGTAGGTGTACGGGGTGAGCGGGTCGGTGGTGTGCAGCCACTGGTGGCGGTAGAGCGCCTGGAGGGTGCCGCGTTCGGTGCCCTCCTTCGCCTCGGTGGTGAGGGAGTAGGTGGCGCGGACGGTTCCGGCGTCGTAGCTCCAGTTCACGGTGGAGCCGGTGACGAAGCTGTACGCGTACTTCCGGTAGGTGGCGAGGGCGTCGGTGGACGGCAGGACGGCGACGGAGAAGTGGTCCCGGCCGCCGAGCCCGGCGGTGACGGTCGTGCCGGAGACGGTCCAGTCGGTGCCGGTGGGCGAGAAGAGGGCGTAGTGGTGGCCCGCGACGGTGATGCCGAGGACGTTTCCCTGGTCGGCGAAGACGGCGGGCGGTTCGGCGGTGGCGATCCGGGCGTCGCCGCCGGTGCCCTTGGCGTACACGAAGGGCAGGCCGTGGCCGATGGTGGTGCGCAGGGTCCGGGTGCCGTCGGACCAGTAGGGGGTGACGGTCCAGTCGGACCAGGCGTCGGCCTTGGTGTCGGGCGAGTTCAGGCCGGTGAGTCCGAGGGTGAGGTCCCGCTTGTGGGGGAACTCGTACTGGCGCCCGTCGCCCACGATCGCGGGGCTGGTCGGATAGCCGACCTCCAGCCCTCCGGCGACGGCCTGGTAGGTGAGCGGGTGGCCGTACATGGGGGTGGACCAGGGGTTGTCGCCGTACCGCTGGAAGGCCAGGGAGGACCACCAGTCGTTGGTGGGGACCGGCTTGCCCTGGGCTGCGGCGGTGACCTTGGGGGTGACCGGCGCGCCGGTGTTGGTGGTCGGGCCGGAGGTTCCGGCGGGGCGGGTGTCGGAGTGGCTTCCGGCACCCGCGGGGACGGTGGCGGCCACGGCCGGGCTCGCGGCGGGGCCGAGTCCGAGGGCGGCGAGGGCGGAGACCAGGACCAGCGTGGCGGCGGGCCTGGGGCGGGGGGCTGGCATGTGCGGCACCTCATGTCGTGGGGACGAGTGGGGGCACGGGGACACACGGGAAAGCGGGATCGCATGGGAGGAGGACCGCGAGGAGTCCACGGGAGGCTCCCGGCGTCTTCGGTCGTCTCTTCGGTTGCCTTCGGGCGTCTCTTCTGGCGTCTTCGGTCGTCTCTTCGCTTGTCTTCAGGCGCCTTCGGGCGTCTCTTCGGTTGTCTTCGAGTGTTGCCGAGAGCGCTCTCAGAACGCCGGAAACGTAGAACCACCGAAACGCGCGTGTCAAGAGAGTGAACACATACGGGAGTTGACGCCCCTTCTCGTCCGTTACGCCTTCGAGCCTTGACGGATCGCCTTGTTCGCGGGCACGCTCCCCCGCATGGCTGAGAGCGCTCTCAGGGAATCGCTCTCATCGATCCGCCCCGCAGGGGGCGTCCTCGGGCGCTCCCGACCGTCCCCTCCCCGCCCGTGCCCGCCCGCGCCCGACCGTGCCCGCCCCGCCCGCTTCCGGAGCCAAGGAGACTTCCCCATGCCCGTCGCCCGAGCCGCCGCCACCGTCCGTACCACCCAGGCCAGAAGAACCGCCGTCCGCCTCGGCGCGGTCGCGCTCGCCGGGACCCTGCTCGCCGCCTGCGGGTCCTCCGGGGACGGGGCCGCCGACGGGGCCGGAGGCCGGATCACCCTCACCGTGGACCTGTTCGGCTCCTTCGGGTACAAGGAGGCGGGTCTGTACGCCGAGTACGAGAAGCTCCACCCGGGCGTCACCGTCAAGCAGACCGACACCGAGGACGAGAACGACTACTGGAAGTCCCTCCAGACCCGGCTCGCCGGGGGCGGCGGGCTCGCGGACGTACAGGGCGTCGAGGTCGGCCGGATCGCCTCCGTCGCGCAGCAGCAGTCCGACAAGTTCGAGGACCTGAGGAAGTACGGCGCCGAGGGCCTCAGGAACGAGTTCGCCCCGGCCAAGTGGGCCGCCGCCACCGGGCGCGGCGGCGAGGTCCTCGGTCTCGGCACCGACGTCGGCCCCGAGGCCATGTGCTACCGCACGGACCTCTTCCGGCAGGCCGGACTGCCCACCGACCGGGCCGAGCTGGCGAAGAAGTGGGCGACCTGGGACGGCTATCTGGCCCTCGGCAAGCAGTACAAGGCCAAGGCGCCCGGCAGGAGCGCCTGGCTCGACAGCGTCGGCAGCCTGTACTCGATCATGATCGGCCAGGAGAAGGAGCGGTACTACGACGCCTCGGGCAAGCTGATCTGGGAGGAGAACCCCGCGCTGCGCACCGCCTGGGACCACTCCGTGCAGGCGGCCCGGGACGGGCTGAGCGCCAAGCTCGACCAGTGGTCCCCGCAGTGGAACCAGGCCTTCGCGGCCGGCTCGTTCGCCACCATCCCCTGCCCGGCGTGGATGCTCGGCTACATCAAGGGCCAGGCCGGGGAGAGCGGCAAGGGCAAGTGGGACATCGCGGCGCTGCCCGGCGGCGCCGGGAACTGGGGCGGCTCCTACCTCGCCGTCCCCAGGGCCGCGCGGCACAAGAAGGAGGCGTACGAGCTGATCAAGTGGCTCACCGCGCCCGAGCAGCAGCGGCGCCTCTTCGAGAAGCAGGGCAACTTCCCGTCGGCGACGGGCGCCATCGACAAGGTCGCCGGTGCCGAGGACCCGTACTTCTCCGGTGCGCCCATCGGGCAGATCTTCGGCGACGCGGCGAAGGCGGCGCCGGTCCAGGTGCTCGGCGTGCACGACCAGAACATCGCCCAGCAGATCACCAACGCGCTGAGCGAGGTCGAGCGCAAGGGGGTCTCGCCCGACAAGGCGTGGTCGAACGCGCGGAAGGGCGTCGCCAACACCATCGGCTGACCCCGCGCCCGCGCCGCCGGGCGCGGCTCCGGCGCGACTGCCGCTCCCGGTGGCCGCGTCGCCCGCCCACCGCCCGCACCGCTCTGCCGGGGCGCGGCTCCGGCGGCCCTCCCGCCCCCTCGGGCAGCGCCGCCTCCCCGCCCCTCGCGCCGGTCCGTCCGGCGCCGGTCCGGCGGAACTCCCGTGCGCTGCAAGCGCGTTGCTCACCCGATCCACGAGCCGCCACCGGATCGCGGACCCCGACGCACCCCGTCCCGCCGCTCCCCTGCCTTCCGTTCTCCGTCCTTCCGCTCCCCTGCCGCGCTCCCACCCCCGTGTCTCCGTTCCCTTCGAAGGGCCGCGCCGTGACCCTCACCGCATCCGCGTCCCCGGCACCGCCGAGGTCCGTCCCGCCGCCCGTGCGGCGGGGTCCGGTCCGGCGGGCCTGGCAGACGTTCTCGCCGTACGCCTACATCGCCCCGTTCTTCACCCTGTTCGCCGCCTTCGGTCTCTTCCCGCTGCTCTACACGGCCTACGTCTCGCTGTACCGGGTGGAGCTCCAGACGCCCGGCACCATGGAGTGGCGGGGGCTCGGCAACTACACCGCGCTCTTCGGGGACGCGTACTTCTGGACCGCGCTCCGGAACACCTTCACCATCGGCGTGCTGTCCACCGTGCCGCAGCTGGTGATGGCACTCGGGCTGGCGCATCTGCTCAACTACCGGATGCGGGGCCGGACTTTCCTGCGCACGGCGGTCCTCCTGCCGTACGCGACCTCGGTGGCCGCCGCGACCCTCGTCTTCGCGCAGCTCTTCGGCCGGGACTTCGGCCTCGTCAACCATCTGCTCGGGGTCGTCGGTGTCGGTCCCGTCGACTGGCAGAACGGCACCGTCGCCTCCCAGATCGCCGTGTCCACGATCGTCGTCTGGCGCTGGACCGGCTACAACGCGCTGATCTACCTGGCCGGGATGCAGTCGATCCCGAACGAGCTGTACGAGGCCGCCGCCATGGACGGCGCCTCGCGGTGGCGCCAGTTCTTCCACGTCACGCTGCCGGGGCTGCGGCCCACGATCCTGTTCACCGTCGTCGTCTCCACCATCGGCGCGACCCAGCTCTTCGGGGAGCCGCTGCTGCTCGAAGGCTCGGTCTCGGGCGGCATCTCCCACCAGTACCAGACGCTCGGCCTCTATCTGTACGAGCAGGGCTGGGGCTTCTTCCATCTGGGCCGGGCCGCCGCCATCGCCTGGGTGATGTTCCTGCTCATCGTGGTGCTCGTCGGGATCAACGCCCTGATCGTGCGCCGCCGTTCCCGCGAGGAGGCCGGTCGATGACCGTGCGCGCGCCCCGGCGCCCCGGCACCGCCAGAGCGGGCCGCACCCTGCACGCGGGGCCGTTGGCGTACGGGATCCTCGTCCTCGCCGTCCTGGTCTCCGCCTTCCCCTTCTACTGGACGATCGTCGCCGCGAGCCGGTCCAACGCCGATCTGGCGCGGGTCCCGCCGACGCTCCTGCCGGGCCCGAACCTGATCCGCAACTTCGAGGCGGTCCTCGAAGAGGCGGACATCGGCAAGGCCCTCCTCAACTCGTTCCTCGTCTCCGGCTCGGTCACCCTCGGCACGGTGCTGTGCTGCACGCTCGCCGGTTTCGCCTTCGCCAAGCTCCGCTTCCGGGGCCGGGGCGCGCTCCTCGCGGTCACCGTGGGCACGATGATGATCCCGCCGCAGCTCGGGGTGATCCCGTTGTTCATGCTGATCGCCGAACTCGGCTGGGTGAACCAGCTCCAGTCGGTGATCCTGCCCGGTCTCGTGTCGGCGTTCGGGGTGTTCTTCATGCGCCAGTACCTGGTGCAGTCGCTCCCGGACGAGCTGATCGAGGCCGCACGGGTCGACGGTGCTTCCACCGGCCGGATCTTCTGGTCGATCGTGGTGCCGATCGCGCGGCCCGGCATGGCGGTGCTCGGGCTGCTGACCTTCATGGCCTCCTGGAACGACTTCTTCTGGCCGGTGGTCGCCCTCACCTCGTCGGAGCCGACCGTGCAGGTCGCCCTGCGCCAGCTCGGCGGCGGCTATGTGCACGACCAGTCCGTGATCATGGCGGGCGCCCTGCTCGGGACGCTGCCGGTGCTGCTGGTCTTCGGTCTCCTCGGCCGTCAGATCGTCGGCGGCATCATGCAGGGCGCGGTCAAGGGCTGACCGCCCGCCGGAGCCCCGCCCCTTCCTCCTCCGACCCCTCATCCCAGGGAGCCTCCCTCTCATGACCGCGCTCGACGCCCGTACCGACCGCACGACCGTCCTCCGTTTCCCCGCGGGTTTCCGCTGGGGCACCGCCACCGCCGCCTACCAGATCGAGGGCGCCGCCGCCGAGGACGGCCGGACGCCGTCCATCTGGGACACCTTCAGCCGGACGCCAGGGAAGGTCCGCAACGGCGACACCGGTGACATCGCCGCCGACCACTACCACCGGGTCGACGAGGACGTGGCCCTGATGCGGCGGCTCGGGGTGACCGACTACCGCTTCTCGGTCGCCTGGCCCCGGGTGCAGCCGACCGGGCGCGGTCCCGCCGCGCGCGAGGGCCTGGACTTCTACCGGCGGCTCGCCGACCGGCTCGTCGACGCGGGCATCCGGCCGGTGGCGACGCTCTACCACTGGGACCTGCCGCAGGAGTTGGAGGACGCCGGGGGCTGGCCCGAGCGGGAGACGGCGTACCGGTTCGCCGAGTACGCGGGCATCGTGGCGGACGCGCTGGGTGACCGGGTGGCGACCTGGACGACGCTCAACGAGCCCTGGTGCGCGGCTTTCCTCGGCTACGGCAACGGGGTGCACGCCCCCGGTCGCACCAGTGACGTCGCCGCGCTGCGGGCGGCCCATCACCTCAATCTGGCGCACGGGCTGGGCGCGCGGGCGCTGCGCGGTGCGCTGCCGGGCCCGGCGGAGGTGTCGCTGACGCTCAACCTGCACGCGGTGCGGGCCGGTTCGCGGGCGGCCGAGGACGTGGACGCGGCGCGCCGGATCGACGCGGTCGGCAACCGGATCTTCCTGGACCCGGTGTTCCACGGGCGGCTCCCGGAGGATCTGGTCCGGGACACGGCCTCGGTGACCGACTGGTCGTTCGTACGGGGCGGGGACCTGGCGACGGTGGCGGCGCCGATCGACTCGCTCGGCATCAACTACTACTCCCCGTCCGTGGTGGCGGCGGGTTCCTCGGAGTCGCCCTCGCCGTGGGCGGGGGCCGAGCGGCACGTCCGGTTCGAGCCGGTGCCGGGTCCGCGCACCGCCATGGACTGGCCGGTGGACGCGGACGGGCTGCACGAGCTGCTCGTCCGGCTGCGGGACGAACTGCCGGGCGTCCCGCTGGTGATCACCGAGAACGGTGCGGCGTACGACGACTACGCCGACCCGTCGGGCCGGGTGAAGGACCCGGAGCGGGTGGCGTACCTGCGCGCGCATCTGGCGGCGGTGCACCGGGCCCTCGCGGACGGCGCGGACGTCCGGGGCTACTTCCTGTGGTCGCTCCTCGACAACTTCGAGTGGGCGTACGGCTACAGCAAGCGGTTCGGCATCGTGCACGTGGACTTCGCGAGCCAGCGCCGCACCCTCAAGGACAGCGCCCGCTGGTACGCGGAGGTCATCGCGCGCGGCGGTCTGGCGGACGGCCCGGTCTGAGGCGGACGGCCCGTGCGGGAGGGGGTGGCCCGTACGAGAGGGGGACGGCCCGTGCGGGAGGGGGCGCCGCGGTACCCCCCTCGGGCCCGCGGCGCCCCGGTCGTCGGACGGTCCGTGTCAGAGGCGCTGCCACAGGGCCGGGACGTTCGACGGTTCCCAGCCGGTCTGGGCCTGGTGGGCCTGGAGGCAGCGGTAGCTCGCGCCGCCGTGGGTGACCACGTCACCGGCCGCGTACACCTTGCCCGCCGACCAGGTGCCGCCGGGCTCCGGCTCGCCGGGCCCGGGGCCGGGGCCGGTCCCCGAGGTCTTCAGGGTCAGGCCGTAGTTCTGCAGCAGCGGGTTCAGCGGCTGGAAGAAGGTGGTGCCGCCGCTGGAGCAGTTGCCCGAGCCGCCCGAGGTGACGCCCTGGGCCTGGCTGCCGGAGATGTACGAGCCGCCGGAGTCGCCCGGTTCGGCGCAGACCGTCGTACGGGTCACCCCGGAGATGGTGCCCTCCGGGTAGGTGACGCTGGTGTTGTGCTGCTGGATCGTCCCGCAGTGCCAGCCGGTGGTGGAGCCCGAGCGGCACACGGAGGAGCCGACGGCCCCCAGGACCGAGCCGGTGACCTGGACGTTGGCGCCGCCGGAGCCCTTGACGTAGGGGGTGGCGGTCCAGTTGGTGTTGGCGGCGACCCAGGCCATGTCGTTGCCGGGGAAGACCGAGCCCTGGAAGCTGCCCTGGGCGACCTGGTTGAAGCCGCTGGTGGTGGTGCCCGCCCGGCCGCAGTGTCCGGCGGTGGCGAAGCCCTGGGTGGTGCCCCGGGTGACGGCGAAGCCGACGGAGCAGCGTCCGCCGCCGCCCATGTAGTACGCGTCGCCGCCCCGGATGTCGTACAGCGGGCGCGGTGCCTCCGCCGTGCGGACGAACCGGACGAGCGCGCCCGGGACGCCGGTGGCGCCGACCAGTCGCGCCCCGGCTCCGGCCCGTGCCTCCTCGACGACCAGCACGTTGGCGCGGACGTCGACGTAGCGGACGGGCGCGTCGGCGGTGGCGGACCGGTCGAGGGCCTCCTTGGCGCGTTCCAGGGCGGCGAGTCCGTGCGGGACGAGCCGGGGCGTCGCCCCGGTGGCGCGTATCGCGGCGGTGTCGGCGGCCCGGGTGGTGGCCACGGTCAGCCGGCCTGCGTCGGCTCCGTCGAGCCAGGCGCCCGCGAAGGAGCCGCCGAGGTCCTGGCGGAGCCGGGCGGCGGTCGCCCCGGCCTCGGCCTCGTTGACCAGCCGGGCGAGGGCCTGGGCGCGGGTCAGGCCCAGGTCGCGCTCCATGGCCCGGAGCACCTCGGGGCGGGTGGCGTCGACGCCGAGCGCGCCCGCCGCGGATCGTACGGCCGGGTGGGGGGCCTGGTCGTGGGGGGCCGCGGTGGCGGTGCCGGACTGGAGTCCGGCCAGCGCCATTCCGGCGGCGACCAGGGCGGTACACGCCGCGCGGGCGTGTCGTCGGAGCATGGGGGTCTCCTCGGTACGCGATTCCCGGTCCCGGTCTCCCGGTCCCGGTGGGGATGCTCGAACCGTAGGGACCCCGGCGGGGCCGCGGGAATTACCGGTCGGCCCCTGTCATCGCGTTATGCCCGTACGGGGTTCGGGGGCGGGCCCCTCCCCGTTCACCAGGAGCTGTCCCGCCGGGGCGGTGGCGCGTCCGGAACTGGCCGCGAGGGCTTCGGCGTGGGCCGCCCTGGTGTGTCCGAGGACGGCGGCGGCGCGGCTCGCGGCGCGGCCCTCGGGGTGCCAGCCGAGGAGGTGGCGCCAGAGGAGCGGGGCACCGGCCAGGGCCCGGGTGACGATGCCGGGGGTGGCGGGGAAGGTCGCCCGGCACAGTCCGACGGCCCGGCCCACCCGGACCAGGTGCACGCAGGAGGCGGTGTCCGTCTCGTAGACGCAGGCGGGGGTGAACCCGGCGCGTACGCAGGCGGCGGCGAAACAGTCGCCGAAGCAGCCGTCGCCGGGGACGTCGGTCCAGGCCTCCGCCGCCAGTTCGGCGAGGTGGATCTCGGTGCGGGGCGCCAGGGGATGGTCGGCGGCGAGCATCACGTACACCGGGTCGCGGGCGACCTCGGTCCAGGCGAGCCGTCCGGCCTCGGGCGGGCCGCTCTCGCCGCAGACCCCGACCAGCGCGAAGTCCAGTCGGCCGGAGGTCACCCCGCCCGCGATCTCCCGCTCGGACCAGGAGGTGTACGTGGAGACGAGGGCGCCCGGGTCGGTGCGTGCGATCCGGTCGACCAGGCCGCCGAGCAGCGGTCCGTGGGTGCCGCCGAGCCTGTACCCCTCGGCGCCCTGCCGGGCGAACCGGACGGCCTCCTCCTGGAGTTCGCAGACGGCGGGGAGCACCACCCGGGCCCGTTCGAGGACGAGGTCGCCGAGGGCGGTGGGCCGGACGCCCTCCCGGCCGCGCTCGAACAGGGCTCCGCCGAGGGCCCGTTCGATCCGTTTGAGCTGGGCACTGAGGGCCGGCTGGGCGAGTCCGAGGAGCGTGGCGGCGCGGGTGAGACTCCCGGCGTCCGCGATGGCCCGGATCGTCTTGAGGTGCCTCAGTTCCAAATCCATGTAAAGAGCTTGACGCCCAGGGCCCGAGCGGTCCATACCAAAGCCGGAACGGGCGGCCCGCCCGCCGGAGCGACCGGCGGGCGAACGGCCCCTGGATCAGGCGGCGTCGGGGCCGACGTCGGCCGGGGTGAGCGGGCGGCGGAGCGGGGTCGCGGTGGAGTACTCGTCGGCGCCGATGTCCCGTGCGGTGCCCCGCTGGTCTCCGTCGATGTCCTCGGGCACGGCGGTGCCGGTCAGGGTGGCGGCGCCGATCGCCGGGCTGTTCGAGGCGAGACGGTGGACGCCGTCCGTGGAGGCGGTCAGGCGCGGGTCGACCCGGGTGAACCCGGCGGTGGGGATGTTGCCGTTCGCGGCGGCGCCCCACAGGATGTTGCTCTGCCAGGTGAAGCCGGTGGTCGCCCCCATGGCGACGAGGCTGCCGGTGTCGCCGACGATGAGGTTGTCCGCGACGGTCACGTCACGGGGTTCATGGGTCCGGCTCTCGCCCGAGAGCGAACTCACGTTGTTACGAAGGGTGTTGTGGACGATGACCGCCCGGTCGACGGCGTCGTTGCCGCGCCGCTGCTCGGTGGTCTCCCCCGCCGTGTGGTCACGGGTGGTGCCGCTGCCCACCACGAGGGCCCGGCCGGACAGACCGGCGAGGTAGTTGTTGACGATCAGATGGTCGTTGCCGTAGACACGGATGCCTTCCTCACCCCCCAGCAGGTAGTTGCCGTCGACCGTGGTGCCGTTGCCGTGGCGGAGCACGATGCCGCCCTTGCTGTCGCGGATCGTGTTGTGGCGGATCGTGTTGCCGGAGGACTTGACCGAGATCGCCTCGGGGTCGCCGTCGCACCGCTCGAAGAGGTTGAACTCCACCTTCGCGTCGGCGGCGGACAGGGCGCGGCTGCTCACGCCGAGCCGGATCGGTTCGCCGCCGTTGGCACCGGTGAACGTGTGGTCGGAGAAGTGGTTGCGCATGATCTGGGTGCGCTGGGCGACGGCCGTCGAGCCGGGGCCGTCGACGACGACGAAGATGCCCTCGGTGCTCTTGCCGTGGAAGTGGTTGCGGTCGATCTTGGCGTCGTCGCCCCGCACCACCAGCCAGTCGACCGGGGTGGTCTCCGCGAACTGGAAGTCGTTGCGGGTGAGCCGGATGCCCTTGCTGTCCACGGGGACGGCGAGCGTTCCGCTCTGGCGCAGGGCGAAGCCGCTCACGGTGACGTACTGGGAGTTCTCGAAGACGAAGCTGCGCTCGCCGCGCAGGACGACACCGCCCCGGGACTGGGCGACGATCGTGATGGGCGCGCCGCTGGTGCCGTTGCGTCCGGTGACGCGGATGGAGCCGCCGGAGGGAACGGTGTACGTGCCGTCGGCCACGACGATCCGGTCACCGGCGACCGCGCCGTCGATGGCGCTCTGGAGGGCGCTGAGGGAGGTGACCGGATCGGTCGGCACGGCGGCGGACGCGCCACCGGCCAGGAGCGTGTCGAGCGGGACGGCGGTGACCGCCGCGCCGATCAGGGAACCCTTGAGGAACGTCCGTCGCTTCATGCTGCCTCCTGGAGGGGGATGGGCGGTGCATGGATACCGGGCGGGGGCCCCGGCGGGGAGCCCCGGAGCGGCCCGGGTCGAACGGGGTGGATCCGGGGCGCGCCCCCACGGCACGCCCCGGATCCGGTCGGTGTGGACGGCGGCGTGGGGCCGTCCGTCCGGTGCTTCCGGCGCCGGTGGCTTCGGTTCCCCCGTCCGTTCCGTGTCCTTCCTTGGGGGAGGAACGGCCACGGGCGTCCGGTGAACGGCGGGAACCGGACACCAGGTCGAACAGCGGGAACCGGCCACCGGGCCGGGCACAGGGGCTCAGTGTGCCCCTCTCCACTCACGTCCCACTGACGTCTCACTCACGTTCCACTAACGCGGTGCCTCGTCGCGGCCGGTCGGGTGAGCGCCGGGGGTTCGGCCGTTCACATGGGTGTTCGTACGGGCCTGGCCTCTCGGCGACCGTTCCTGGGGGCTTCCGCTCCCGTGTCCCGTATGTACTTCCGCGTCCGTGCCGGAGGGTGTTCCTCGGCCATCGGCAGGTGGGCGAGGGGTCCGGTCGACCGTTCTGTTCCGGCCTCCGCGCCCCGCCTCCTTTCTCCGGGCCCGTCCACCCTGGTGCCGGGGTGCGGCGGGTGCGCGTCCGGGAGGCCGGTGGGCGGGCGTCCCGTAGCGCCCGACCCGGATTCCGGTAAGGTGCTCGACCTCCGTACACGTACCCGATCACTCCAGTGAGGCGAACGACGTACATGAGCAAGCTGAGCCGCATCTACGTGGACACCTGCCTGCGCCCGGACAGCGGGCTCGCCGACGCCGTGGCCCGCGCCCCGCTCCCCCCGGCCTTCGACGCGGCCTGGCGGACCCATCTGCTCCCCCGGCCCTGGTTCGTGAGCGCCCCGCAGACGGCGGCCTTCGCCCGTGATCTGGACGGTCTCTTCGACCTCCTGGTGTCGCTGCCGGCCCGTCTGTTCGACGGCGATCTCGACCGGTACGCGGCCGAGGTCGGCATCGGTCCCGAGCCCGCCGCCCTGCTCCGCCGGGCCGGGTCGGGCGTCCCCGCGAAGCTGGGCCGCGCCGACGCCTACCACGACGGGACGTCGTTCAAGCTGCTGGAGTTCAACATCGGCAGCGAGGCCGCGGGGCTCGACATGGCCGTGTTCAACCGGGGGATGCTCGGCGTCCCCGAGTTCGCCGCCTTCGCCGACGAGCACGAGCTCGACCACGTCGACATCGCGGCGCGCACGGCCGCCGTGCTGCGCGACCGGGCGCGCCCCGCCGTCTCGGGCGGCGCGGAGCCGGTGATCGGGCTGATCGAGGGGCGCGGCGGTGTCGCCGCGTACGGAAGGATCATGCGGGCCACGGTGGAGGCGATGGCCGAGCAGGGGCTCGACCTGCGGATCGGTGAGATCGGTGACGTACGGGCCCGGCCCGACGGCAAGCTGACCCTGGACGGCACTCCGCTCGACCTGGTGCTGCGGAACTTCGCCGCGAGCCAACTGCTCGACGACCCGGCGGGCCCGGCAGCGGCGGAACCTTTCTTCCGGGCCCACGAGTCGGGGCGGACGATCCTCTTCACCACCCTGGAGAGCGGCTACTACGCGCACAAGAGCGCGCTGGCCCTGCTCACCGACCCCCGCTGGAGCGGTGCGTTCGACGCGGACGAGCGGGCCCTGGTGGACCGGGTCCTGCCGTGGAGCCGGACGCTGAGCGCCCCGGGCGGGTCCGGGGCGGGCTCCCGCGCCGCCGCGCGTGAACTGCTCGACCTCTGCCGGGAGCGGCGGGAGCGGCTGATCCTCAAGCCCGGTGGCGGGTACGGCGGTTTCGGCACCCATGTCGGCTGGGAGTGCGGCGACGCCGAGTGGGCCGAGGCGCTGCGCGGGGCCGCCGAGCGGGGCGGTCATGTGGTGCAGGAGCGTGTGGTGCCGCGTCCCGAACCGGTGTACGACCCCGGGACCGGAGCCGTGGAGGACTGGATCGCGGTCATCGGCGCCTTCCTCACGGACGACGGGTACGCGGGCGCGCACGCCCGGGTCAACCGGGTGGACGGAGGCGCGATCGTGGGGCTGAGCAGCAATCCGGGCACCCGGATGGTGGGGGTGTTCTCCCACCCCTGAGGGGTGGGAGAGGGGGTGATCGCGCGACCGTCGGCCGGGGGCGGGCCGCCCTCAGAACCCCTCCCGGGGCCGTCCGTCAGTCGACAGGGAGCGCCCCCGGGGGAAGGGGCGGGGTGTCATGGCGCCACATAGTAGTAGCGGCGACAGTCGCGCAGCATGGCCTCCGGCGACAGGGTGAACACATCGACGAAGGGCAGTTCACCGGCCCGGCCCATCACCACCACGCTGTCCCCCTCGGCCACGATCCGGTCCAGCGTGTGCCGGGCGGGCGGGACCAGGCCCTCGCGGTGGATCCGGAGGACCTCGGCGCGGCCGTGCCCCGGGGGCGCGTCGGGACGGCGCAGTTCCACGTCCTCGTGGAGGAGCGAGCCGAAGCCGTCCACGTCGCCGTCGTCGAGGTACAGGTAGGAGAGCCTTACATGGTCCACTCCGGCCGCCGTGACCATCCCGCCCACCACATGCCCCCTGCCCCGTCCACTGTCTTCGTCGCTGCTCACCGGCGGTGTCCTTTCGTGCGTTCGCGGACACTCTCCTCCGCCCGTGCAACCCGGAACTATCGCTGGGCTATCACCGGGCGGGACCCTCGCGCTCCACACGAAAACTCCACGCCATGGACAAATGACGTTCCGTTCGAGGAGACTGACCCGGCACCCTCTGCGATCACCCCTCTCCGAGTGCCGGACCCCGACCCGGGAGACGTATGCCCGACTCCGTCAGCGGGGTACGCCCCGCTCCTGAAGGCCCGGCCTTCCGCATCCTGGGCCCCTTACAGGTCACCGGTCCACAAGGGCAGGTCCGGGTGCCGCCCGGCCGTCAGGAAGTCATCCTCGCCGCGCTCCTGCTCGAAGCGAACCGGGTGGTCAGCACGGACTACCTCGTCGATCTGATCTGGGACGACGAACCGCCGGACACCGCCCGCACCCAGGTGCAGATCTGTGTGTCCCGGCTGCGGAAGCTGTTCGCGGGAGCGGGGCTCGACGCCGCCATCACCACCAGGCCGCCGGGGTACGTCCTGATGACCGACGGCGAGAGCGTGGACGCGGCCCGCTTCTCCCGGCAGGTCGGCGAGGCCCGCGCGCTGCTCAGGTCCGGCAGTCCGGCGGAGGCGGTCGAACGGCTCCGGGCCGCCGAGGCCCTGTGGCAGGGCGCCGGTCTCGACGGGGTCACCTGTGACGCGCTGCGCAGCAAGGCGCTCCAGCTGGACGAGGAACGGCTGACGGCCGTCGAGACCCGCATCCAGTTGGAGCTGGATCTCGGACGGCATCACCAACTGGTCGGCGAGATACAGCTGCTGGTCCGTGAGCACGCGCTGCGCGAGCGTCTGCGCGGGCATCTGATGCTGGCCCTGTACCGGTCGGGACGGCAGGCCGAGGCGCTGGAGGCGTACCGGATCGGCCGGGAACTCCTGGTGGAGGAGCTGGGGCTGGAGCCCGGCGAGGAACTGCGTTCCCTGGAGGGGGCGATCCTCTCCGGCGATCCGTCGCTGCGGGCCGTGGCCGCCGACGACCGGATCGGCCCCGGTGCCCGCGGTCCGGCGCACGGCGGGGGCCACGGAGCCGAGCACGTGCCGGGCTGGGGCGCGGGCGGCGAAGGCGGCCGGGAGGACGACGGCGGTGCGGTCGGCGCGGGCCGGTCCGGCGGCGGCTGGGGGGACGGCCGTACGAGACCGGGCCCGGGGTCCGGTCCCGGTCCGGGGTCCTTCTCCGGTACGGCGGTGGGCTCCGGGGCGTTCGACGGCAGGTCCCCCGGCGAGCCGCTCGCGGTCGGCGGGCCGGTCCGTACGGGACCGGGCCGGGGTGCGGGACCGTCCGGGGGAACGGCCGTCGTCGGGGCGTCGGCGGCCGTCCTCCCCCGCACGGTCGCGGGGTCCGGCGGCGCGGGCGAGGAGATACCCCGCCAGCTCCAGGCCGACACGGCCGACTTCGTCGGCGACGAGGAGCAGATGGCGGCGATCGAGCACGCCCTCATCGGGGACGGGCAGCGGCGGGCGGTGGGGGTGGCCGTGATCGTCGGCAAGCCCGGCACCGGCAAGTCGACCCTCGCCACGCACATCGCGCACCGCATCGGGGAGAATCGTTTCCCCGATGGTCAGCTCTACTGTGACCTGCGCGGAACCACGGCCGCTCCGGCCACCGCGTCGGAGGTCCTGGGCCGGTTCCTGCGGGCCCTCGGCATCCCCGGGCCCGTGATCCCCGAGTCGCTGGACGAGCGCGCCGAGATGTACCGGACGCTGCTCGCCAACCGGCGGGTGCTGGTGGTCCTGGACGACGCCGCCTCGGAGAGCCAGGTCCGGCCGCTGCTGCCGGGCACCCGCAGCTGCGCGGTCCTGGTGACCAGCCGGCTGCGGATCACCGGGCTGCCCGGCGCGTACCGCGTCGAGCTGGACGTCCTCGACACCGAGCGCGCCCTGGAACTCCTGGTCCGGGTCATCGGGCCCGAGCGGGTGACCCGGGAGTCGGTGGCGGCGGAGGCGCTGATCAGGACCGTGGGCGGGCTGCCGCTCGCGCTGCGGATCGTGGCCGCCCGCCTGGCGGCCCGCCCGCACTGGACGCTGGCCTCGATGGTCCACCGGCTGGCCAACGAGCGGCACCGGCTGGACGAGCTGACCCACGGCGAGATGACCATGCGGGCCAGTCTGTCGCTCACCCACGACGGTCTGGGCGCGGCGGACCGGCGGCTGCTGCGGATGCTGAGCCTGGCGCAGGGGCCGACCCTGCCGGGCTGGCTGGCCGGTGCGCTCCTCGACGACGACCGGCCCTTCCCCTCCGACCTGCTCGAACCGCTGGTCGACGTGCAGATGCTGGACGTGGTGGGCGTGGAGTCCACCGGTGGGTTCCGCTACCGCTTCCACGAGATCATCCGGGTCTTCGCGCGTGAGCAGCTCGCCGCCCATGACGAGCCGCACGTCCAGGCGTCGGCGCTCGGCCGCATGATGGGCGGCTGGATGGCCCTGGCCGAGCAGGCGCACCGGCGGATCTACGGCGGGGACTTCACGGTCCTGCACGGGCGGGCGCCGCGCTGGCAGCCGCCCGCCACGGTCGTGGACGAGCTCCTCGTCGATCCGCTGGAGTGGCTGGACAGCGAGCAGGCCAATCTGTGCCAGGCGGTGGAGCACGCCGCCCGGGAGCAGATGGACGAGCTGTGCTGGGACCTCACGACGACGCTCGTCACCCTCTTCGAGGTGCGCGGTCACCACGACCTGTGGGAGCAGACCCATCACCAGGCGCTCGGGGCGGTCCGGATCGCGGGCAACACCCGTGGTACGGCGGCGTTGTTGAGTTCGCTGGGCTCGTTGCAGCTCAGCCGCAGCCAGCACGAGGAGGCGCGGCGGACGCTCGGTACGGCGCTGGGCATGTTCGTGGAGCTGGACGACGCGCACGGGCGGGCCCTGTGCCGTCGTGACCTCGCGCTCCTCGACCGTCTCGGCGGGGCGGACGACCGGGCCCTGGAGCTGTACGCCCTGGCGCTCACCGACTTCGACCGGGCGCAGGACCCGGTGGGGCGGGCGAACGTCCTCACCCACAGCGCGCACATCTGGATGCGGCGGAACCAGGACACCACCGCCCAGTCCCAGTTGGACGAGGCGCTGGGCATCTACCGTTCGGTGGGCTACACGGGCGGGCAGGCGCGGACCCTGCGCCGGGTGGGACAACTGCTGTACGGGCGGGGCGAGCACGAGCGGGCGGTACGGACGTTCAACGAGGTGCTCGAACTCTGCCGCGACCGGGGCGATGTGATCGGCGAGGGGCATCTGCTGCGGGACCTGGGCCAGGCGCACTCCGCCATGGGCCTGGACGGTCTCGCGCGGGACTTCTACGACCGGTCCCTGACGGTCCGTGAGCAGATCATGGACCAGGGGGGTTCGGCGCTGGTGCGGCTCGATCTGGCGCGGCTGCTGGCCCGGTCGGGCGAGCGGGACCGGTCGAGGGGCCTCCTGGAGAGCGCCGCCCAGACCTTCCGGGACCGGAACATGGCCTCGGAGCTACGGGAGACGGAGCTGCTGCTCGGCCGGTGAGCCGGGCGGTGGGGAGTCCCGCTTGGGGCGGCGGGGACGTACGGCGTCCGGGCCGGGTGGCTGGTGGAGAGAGCCGGGGCTTTGCGTCGAGGGGCCGGGCTGGTGTCGGAGCCTGGGCCGGTATCGGTGTCGGGGCCGGTATCGGTGTCGGGGCCGGTATCGGTGTCGGGGAGCCATGCCCCGGAGGGAAGTTCGTCCCGGAGGGGAGCCGTCTCCCGGCTGTCGCCGTCCGGGAGCCGGGTCCGGGGCGGACGGCCTCGGGAGTCGTGTTCCAATGCCGTACCCGGGCCTGTCTCCGGGCCGTCGTCGTTCCGGGGGCCGCGGGCCGGGGTCTCCCCGGCCGTCGTGCGCGGGGTGGCGTCGCGGGGGTCGTGCGGGGTGGCGGCCTTCGGCCGGCCGGTCAGTCCCAGGGGTCGTTGTTCGTCGCGGTGGGGGTCGGGGTCGGCGCGGGGACGGCGGCACCGTCGGCGGGACCGGCGGGACCGGCGGGGGCGGCCTGGGTGGTCCCCGTGGGGGCCGGGACGTCGTCGGCGTGCGCCGCCTGGGCTCCGAGGACGGCCGCACCGGCGAGGGCGGCGGTGAGGAGGGCGGTGCGGAAGGCCTTGGCGAGGCTCATCTGAGGATCCCTTCGGTTGTCGGTGCGGTGGCCGTGCGGTGCGTTCCGTACGGTGCGCTGCGTCCGTTCCCCGCTTCGCGCCGTTCCGTTCCCTGCTTCGTTCTCTGCTCGTTCCCTGCTTCGTTCTCTGTGGGCACCACGTTAGGAAGCGCCGGAATCGCCCGACCGGCCCCGCCCCTATCCCCCCGTTATCACCGTGTCGACGGGCGCGGGACCGTGATAGCGGCCCGTGGGGCGCCCGCTATCACGGACCGTCGCCGGGGTCCGTCGACGGACCGGGGCGGCGGCGCTGACCTGCGACGACGAGGTTCCCTTGGCTCGGTGATGTTCCGCGGATAGCGCGACTCGAACGATGGGAACAGGAACCGGACGGCGACCGCCCCACGAGGAGGGGAGCCGGACCGCACCTGCCAGGGGGTTCCCCACCACGACTCGCGGGAGCGCAGATGAGCATGACCGGCCCGTCCACCGCGGCAGCCGAAGGACCCTCCGGACTCCGGGGGAACGCCCGCCTCGGCGCCCTCATCAGGAGCCACCGGCTGCGGATCGGTCTCACCCAGCGGGAGCTGGCCGACCTGTCCACGATCAGCGTGCGGGCCATCCGCGACCTGGAGCAGGGCAAGGCCACCCGGCCCCGCGCCGACACCGTACGGCTGATGGCCGACGCGCTCAGACTCGGTGCCCGTGCCCGGACGGCGCTGGAGGCGGCGGCACATCAGGGGCGGTGCGCGACCGGTTCCGCCGGGGCCGTCCTGGACGCCGAGCAGCCCGCCCCGCCGACCGCGCTGCACGGGCTCACGGGCCGTGAGGCGGAGACCGAGGCGATGGTCCGGGAGCTGTCCTCCGCGACGGAACGCCTGGTCAACGTGGTGGGGCTGAGCGGGGTGGGGAAGACCCGGCTGGCCCTGGAAGTGGCGGACCGGCTGTACGCGTCGGGGTTCCCGGTCCTCTGGTACGCGTTCCCCGGGGCGCCCCGGGACTATCTCGCGCCCGCCGGGTCCGGGCGGGCCGACCGGCTCGTCCACACGGCCGTGCGGCACCTCTTCGCCCCGGTGGACGGCGCGCCGGGCGCCTCGGCGGCGGACGGCGGGCGCGCGGGCGAGTCGCTGCCGGAACTGATCGGCGACCGGGCCGTGCTGCTCGTCCTGGACGGGGCTCCGGAGGACGCTCCCCGGTTCGACCGGCTCACCGGGCTGATGCGGGAGTGCCCGGGGCTCCGGCTGCTGGTGACCTCGGAGCAGCCGTGGCAGGTGCCGGGCGAACGCCCCTTCCTGCTGGGCCCGTTGGAGGTGCCCGCCGCGCCGTCCGCCCGTCCGGGCGCGGACCTGGAGGCGCTGTCCGCGCCTTCGGTGAGCCTGTTCCTCGACCATGTGCGGCGGGTGCGGCCGGAGTTCGTGCCCACGGACGCCGATCTGGCGGAGGTGGTACGGATCTGCCGGAGGCTCGACGGGCATCCGATGGCGCTGGGCGCGGCGGCCTCCTGGCTGGCGGTGTGCGATCTGGCGACGCTCCGCGCGAGCCTGGACGGTGATCCGGCGCCGCTGCTGGACCATCTCGCGGGAGGTGACGGCGGGTCGCGCTTCCGGGCGGCCCTGCACCGTGGGCTGGTGCGGCTCTCGCCCGCCAGGCGCACGCTCCTCGCCACCCTGTGCGCGCGGGGCGAGGACCCGGGGGCGGACGGCGGGTTCGGACTGGACGAGGTCGTGCGGCTGACCGGTCTGGGGCTGCCGGAGAGCGGGCGCGCGGTGCGGGACCTGCTGATCAGCGGGGTGATAAGACCGAGCCAGGAGACGGGCCGGTCCCGGTTCCTGGTGCTCCAGCTGGTCCGTGCCTTCCACTGCGGCGCGGACGCGCCGGACGGCCGTGCGGCCGTCGAAGGTGCCGGGCCCGCCGCTCTGGCTGCCGCCGCGCACTGAGCTGCTGCCGGAGTGCCGGGGCAACTGCCGCCCGGGGCGGGGCCCCCGGGTTTGGATGGCATCGGCCGGTTGGTGCGCGGAACGCCCCGGAGTCGGCCGGCCCGCACCCCCGTCTCTCCCAAGGAGCTCGCTCATGGCGTCCGACGCTGGTACCGCCTCCGGTGCGGCAGCCCTGCGGCTGCCGTTGTCGGCAGCGCAGCACGACATCTGGATGGCCCACCACCTCGACCCCTCAGGCCGCCGCTACAACATCGGCGAGTACCACGAGATCCGGGGCGCGGTGGACGAGGAGCTGTTCGCCGCCGCCTGGTACCGGCTGGTCACCGAGGCGGACGTGCTGCGCGTCCGCACGACCGGGTCCGACGAGGACGGTGTCTGGCAGGTCCTGGACCCGGAGCCGGGCGACCGGCGGATCGAGTCGGTGGACCTGAGCGGCGCGGCGGACCCGGCGGCGGAGGGCCGCGCGTGGATCATGCGGTGCCTCGCCGCCCCGTACGACCTGACGGCGGGCCCGCTGTCCCGGCACGCGCTGCTGCGGCTGGGCCCCGAGCACTACCTGTACGTGAAGTGCTATCACCACGTGCTGCTGGACGGGATGGCGTCGTCCATGCTGGACCAGCGGCTCGCGGAGCTGTACGGGCGGGCGCTCGCGGGCGAGCCGTGGGGTCCGACGCCGTTCGGGACGCTGCCGGAGCTGCTCGCGGAGGACGCGGCGCACCGGGCGTCGCCGGAGGCGGCGGCCGAGCGCGCCCACTGGGCGGAGCACCTGGCGGGGCTGCCGGAGACCCCCCGGATCGCCGAGGGCCGTACGGCGGAGGTGCCGGAGGAACTGGCCGAGGGGCGGCCGTTCGTCCGCCGTTCGGCGGTGATCGCGCCAGAACGGGCGGACCGGCTGCGGGAGGTGGCGCGCGCCCACCGGACCCGCTGGCCGATCCTGATGGTGGCGCTGGTCGCCGCGTACGTCCACCGGATCAGCGGGCGCACGGAGCTGACGCTCGGGCTTCCGGTGACGGGCCGTACGTCGGAGACGGCCCGCCGGACGCCGGGAATGGCGTCGAACGTGGTGCCGCTGCGGCTGGCGGTCGATCCCGGCGCCTCACTGTCCGAGCTGGTGCGCACGGTGGTGGCGGAGGCCAGGCACGGGCTGAAGCACCAGCGGACCCGGTACGAGGACATGTGCCGCGACCTGGGTCTGGGCGAGGGCGAGCGGCGGCTGACCGCGCCGCTGGTGAACCTGATGGCGTTCGCGCCCGAGCTGGACTTCGGCGGGCTGCCGACCCTGGCGCACAATCTGAGCAACGGGCCGGTGGAGGACCTGGCGATCGGGGTGTACGACCGGGGTCCCGAGGTGGGTCTGCGAGTCGACTTCGACGCGGCGCCGGAGGTGTGCGATCTGGCGGCCGTCGGGGACCACCAGACGCGGTTCCTGCGGTTCGTGGACACGGCCCTGGCCCGGATGGACGCCGCCGTACGCGAGGTGGACCTGCTCGATCCGGCCGAGCGCCGACTCCTCCTCGACGAGCGCCGGGGTGCGGAGGTCGAGATCGGTGACGGGACGCTGGCGGAGCTGTTCGAGGAGCAGGTGCGGCTTCGTCCGGGGCATCCGGCGGTGGTCTTCGGTGAAGAGACCCTGAGTTACGGGGAGTTGAACGAGCGGGCGAACAGGCTCGCCCATCATCTGATCGACGCGGGACTGCGCCGGGGCGACCTCGCGGGCGTCCTCCTCGACCGGAGCGACACCTTCGCCGTCGCCGTCCTCGCCGTCGTCAAGACCGGAGCCGGATACGCGCTCCTCGACCCCGAATTCCCCGACGAACGCCTGGCGAACACGGCGGCGGACGCCCGGATCGTTTCCCTGGTCACGGACGTCCGGCAGGCGGGGCGGCTGCCGGGACCGTGGCGGACGGTCCTGGTGGACCGGGAGGAAGCCGCGATAGCGGGCCGTCCCACGGGAAACCCGGGGAAGACCGTCACCGGTGACGATGTCGCCTGTGTGATGTTCACATCAGGATCGACCGGACGCCCCAAAGGCATCCTCTCCTCCCACCGCAACCTCGTCTCCACCCTCACCGCACAGACCTACTGCACCTTCGGACCCACCGAAACCTTCCTCCAATGCTCCCCCGTCTCCTGGGACGCCTTCAGCCTCGAATACTGGGGCGCCCTCCTCCACGGCGGCACCACCATCCTCCAACCCGGACAACGCCCCGACCCCACCCACATCACCCACCTCACCACCACCCACCACATCACCATGCTCCAACTCTCCTCCAGCCTCTTCAACCACCTCACCGACGAACACCCCCACACCTTCACCACCACCCACACCACCTACACCGGCGGCGAACCCGCCAGCCCCACCCACACCCACAAACTCCACACCCACCACCCCCACCTCACCATCACCAACGGATACGGCCCCGCCCAATCCCACGGCTTCACCACCACCCACACCATCCACCCCACACCCACACCCCCCACCACCCACCCCATCGGCACCCCCCTCACCAACAAACACACCTACATCCTCGACACCCACCTCAACCCCACACCCCCCGGCACCACCGGCGAGCTCTACCTCACCGGACACGGACTCGCCCACGGCTACCACCACCAACCCACCACCACCGCCACCCACTTCACCCCCAACCCCTACGGACCCCCCGGCACCCGCCTCTACCGCACCGGAGACCTGGCGTACTGGGACTCCGAGGGCCGTCTCCACTACGCGGGGCGCACGGACTCCCAGATCAAGGTGCGCGGCTTCCGGGTGGAGCCCACCGAGATCGAGACCGTCCTCACCGGCCGGCCGGGCGTTCTGGGCGCGGCGGTCCTGGCCCGCCCGGACCGGCACGGGGCCACCCAACTGGTCGCGTACGTGACGGTCGACGATCCGGCCCTCGGCGCGCGGGAGGTCCGCGCGCTGGCCGGGACGCTGCTGCCGGAGCACATGGTCCCGGCGTTCGTCGTGGTCATGGACCGGCTGCCGCTCACCGCCAACGGGAAGATCGACAAGCGGGCCCTGCCGGACCCGGAGCCGGACTCCGTCCGTGGCACGGGCGAGGGCCGGGCACCGCGCACACCGGTGGAGGAGATCCTCTGCGGACTGTTCGCGGAGGTCCTCGGCACCCCCGGCGTCCCGGGCGCGGACGACGGTTTCTTCGACCTCGGCGGCCACTCCCTGCTCGCCGCCCGCCTCACCGGACGCCTCGCGACCGCGCTCGGCGTACGGCTCACCATCCGGGACGTCTTCCAGCATCCGACGCCCGCCGCGCTCGCCCTGCGGATCGCCACCGAGGGCGGTCGGCCGGTCCTTCCGCCACTGACCGCCGGGCAGCGCAGTTGCGCCCTGCCTCCGCTCTCGTTCGCCCAGCGGCGGCTGTGGCTGATCGCCGATCTGGAGCGGGGCGGTTCCTCGTACAACGTGCCGATGAGCGTACGCCTCGAAGGGCCGGTGGACGCCGACGCGCTGCGGGCCGCTTTCATCGATCTGATGACACGTCACGAACCCTTGCGCACGGTGTTCGTGCGGGTGGAGGGGGAGCCTCGGCAGCGGGTCCTCCCGGCCGGTCCCGAGCGGCTGGTGTTCGAGCGGCGGCGGGTGGCTCCGGAAGCGCTGGACGAGGCCGTCGCCACGGCGGCCGGACACGCCTTCGACCCGGCCGTGGAGTGCCCGTTGCGGGTGACGCTCTTCGATCTCGGCGAGGACCGGTACGAACTCCTCGTCCTGTTGCACCACATCGCGACGGACGGACAGTCCCTCACCCCGCTCTTCGCGGACCTGTCCACCGCCTACGCCGCCCGGAAGCTGGGCGAGGACACCGAGTGGAAGGACGAACTCCCGCTCCGGTACGCCGACTTCGCGCACTGGCAGCGGCAGGCGCTCGGGGACGCCGACGACCCGGAGAGTCCGCTGGGCACGGACCTCGCGCACTGGCGGCGCGCCCTCGACGGGCTCCCCGAGGAACTGGGCCCGATCTACGACCGGCCCCGGCCCGCCGTGGCCACGCACCGGGGCGGTGTCGTACGGGTCGACTTCGGTGCCGAGCTGTACCGGGGGATCACGGCCCTCGCCCGGCGGGAGCGGTGCACCCCGTTCATGGTGGTGCACGCGGCGCTCGCGGCGACGCTGACCCGGCTGGGCGCGGGGACCGATCTGGCGGTCGGGGCGCCGGTCGCCGGTCGCCCCGACGAGCGTCTCGTGGACCTGGTGGGGTTCTTCGTGAACACCCTGGTGCTGCGGACCGACACCTCGCGGGACCCGAGCTTCCGCGAGCTGCTCGGCCGGGTGCGGTCCGCCGACCTCGACGCGTACGCCCATCAGGACGCCCCTTTCGACCTGGTCCTCGAAGCGGTGAACCCGCGCCGTTCGCTCGCCCGGCACCCGCTGTTCCAGGTGTGCCTGGCCCTGGAGAACGGCGCGGCGCCCGGCCCCGAACTCGCCGGGGCGCGGACCGTGCGGACGACGGCGGTGTCCAACGGCTCCGCCAAGTTCGACCTGGAGTTCCTGCTCTCCGGGGACGAGGAGGCGGGTCTGACGGGAGCCGTGGTCTACGCGACGGACCTCTTCGACACCTCGACGGTCGAGCGGACCGCCGGGATGCTGCGCCGGGTGCTGGAACAGGCGGTGGCCGATCCGGAGCAGCTCCTGAGCGGCTTCGCCCTCGTCGGCGAGGCGGAACGGCTGCGGCTGCTCGCGGAGGGCCGGGGTGCGGAGGTCGAGATCGGTGACGGGACGCTGGCGGAGCTGTTCGAGGAGCAGGTGCGGCTTCGTCCGGAGCATCCGGCGGTGGTCTTCGGTGAAGAGACCCTGAGCTACGGGGAGTTGAACGAGCGGGCGAACAGGCTCGCCCATCATCTGATCGACGCGGGACTGCGCCGGGGCGACCTCGCGGGCGTCCTGCTCGACCGGAGCGACACCTTCGCCGTCGCCGTCCTCGCCGTCGTCAAGACCGGAGCCGGATACGCGCTCCTCGACCCCGAGTTCCCCGACGAACGCCTGGCGTCGAGTGCCGAGCGGGCCGGGATCACCGTCCTCGTGACGGACGAACCGCAGTCCGCGCGCGTTCCGGGCTCCTGGCGGACGGTCCTGGTCGACCGGGAGGAAGCCGCGATAGCGGGCCGTCCCACGGAGAACCCGGAGGTGCGGCTCACTCCCCAGGACATCGCCTGTGTGATGTTCACATCAGGATCGACCGGACGCCCCAAAGGCATCCTCTCCTCCCACCGCAACCTCGTCTCCACCCTCACCGCACAGACCTACTGCACCTTCGGACCCACCGAAACCTTCCTCCAATGCTCCCCCGTCTCCTGGGACGCCTTCAGCCTCGAATACTGGGGCGCCCTCCTCCACGGCGGCACCACCATCCTCCAACCCGGACAACGCCCCGACCCCACCCACATCACCCACCTCACCACCACCCACCACATCACCATGCTCCAACTCTCCTCCAGCCTCTTCAACCACCTCACCGACGAACACCCCCACACCTTCACCACCACCCACACCACCTACACCGGCGGCGAACCCGCCAGCCCCACCCACACCCACAAACACCACACCCACCACCCCCACCTCACCATCACCAACGGATACGGCCCCGCCGAATCCCTCGGCTTCACCACCACCCACACCATCCACCCCACACCCACACCCCCCACCACCCACCCCATCGGCACCCCCCTCACCAACAAACACACCTACATCCTCGACACCCACCTCAACCCCACACCCCCCGGCACCACCGGCGAGCTCTACCTCACCGGACACGGCCTCGCCCACGGCTACCACCACCAACCCACCACCACCGCAACCCACTTCACCCCCAACCCCTACGGACCCCCCGGCACCCGCCTCTACCGCACCGGAGACCTGGTCAGACGCAGGCCCGACGGGGCACTCGACTACCTCGGGCGCGCCGACGAGCAGGTCAAGATCCGTGGCTTCCGGGTCGAACCCGCCGAGGTCGAGGCGGCCCTGCTGAGCGACGACTCGGTCGCCCAGGCGACGGTCCTGGTCCGCTCGGACGGCGGCCCCGGCCGATCCGAGGAGGGCGGCGAGAAGATCCTCGTCGGGTACGTCGTGGCCGACCCGGCGGGCCCCGCCGCCGACCCGGTCGCGCTGCGGGAGCGCCTGCGCGGTCTGCTCCCCGAGCATCTGGTGCCCGCCAGGATCGCCGTCCTGGACCGGCTGCCGCTGACCGCCAACGGGAAGATCGACAAGCGGGCCCTGCCCCGGGTCGACGCCCCCACCCGTACCACCGGCGGCGGACGCCCGCCGCGCACCCCCGTCGAGCGGACCCTGTGCGCGCTGTTCGCGGACGTGCTCGGCGCGAGCGGCCCCGTGGGCGTCGACGACGACTTCTTCGACCTCGGCGGCCACTCCCTGCTCGCCGCCCGCCTCACCGGACGCCTCGCGACCGCGCTCGGCTCCGCCCTCCCCGCCCGGCTCACCACCCGCGACGTGTTCCTGCATCCCACCCCCGCCGCCCTCGCCGCCCATGTGGCGGCCCAGGAGACGGCCCCGGCCAAGCGGGCCAGGCCCGCGCTGCGCCGCCGTACCGCCGACGACACCCACACCGATCGGAGAAGTTCATGACCCACGACCCGCGCCCCGCGCCCGAGGACGTCGTCTGGGACCTGCCCGGCAGCGGGCCGCACCGGCTCTCGCTCCTGGTCCTCCCGCACGCGGGCGGCAACGCCCACGCCTACGCCGAGTGGCGGGAGCACCTGCCGTCGGACGTCCGGCTGCTGATCGGCCAGTACCCGGGCCGGGGGGCACGCTTCTCGGAGGACCTTCCGGAGTCCGTGGACGATCTGTCCGGGCCGGTCGTGGAGGCGCTCCCGGCCGACGCGGGCGAGCTGGTGGTCCTCGGGCACAGCATGGGTTCCCTGGTCGCCTTCGAGGTCGTCCGTGCCCTCCAGGCGGCCGGGCGCACCCCGCGCGCCCTGATCGCCTCGGCCTGCCGGGCGCCGTTCCTGGCCAACCCGTGCGCCGTACACCCCGAACTCCTCGACGACGACGCCCTGGTGGCGGCGATCAAGGAGCGGGGCGGCACCGACGACTCGATCCTGGACGAGCCGGAGCTGCGGGAGATCGTCCTGCCGTCGATCCGCGCGGACTTCGCCATCGACGACGTCTACCGGTGCGCCGACCGGGACGCCCGGGTGGACTGCCCGGTCACCGTCATCGGCGGCGACGCCGACCCGGTGGCACCGGCGGAGAACCTGCGCCACTGGGCCGGGGTCACCGAGCACGCCTTCACCACCGAGGTGCTGCCCGGCGGTCACTTCTACTTCCACCAGCGACTGGACGCGTTCTTCGCGCTGGTCAACCCGGTGCTCGACGCCGCCGTGGCGCCCGCCCCGACCCCGAGCGCGGTCTGACCCCGCCCGTCTCCCTCCGCACCGAGGCCGGGATCAGGAGCGGCGGCGGCCCGGCCCCGCACTCCGCAGGCCGCGCCCTCGCCCCTCCGCCTCCTCTCCCTTCCGCTTCCTCCGGTTTCTCCGGTTTCTCCGCTTCCTCTTCTGCCTTCCGCTGTCCCTTCCGCACCGACCGATCCGAGGACTTCCCATGACCACGTACGCCGAACCGACCACGGCGACCGCGCTCGACATCGTCCGCGAGCCCGGCAAGCCCGTCGTCGTCCGCACCCCGGCCTTCGACTCCATGACCGAGGCCGCCGCCTGGCTGGACGGGCAGCGCGACGCCGTCCGGGCGGAGCTGCACCGCTCCGGCGCGGTCCTCCTGCGGGGCCTCCCGGTCACCGACGCGGCCGACTTCGCCCGCGCCCGGGACTCCCTCATCCGGGAGCGCGCCGGATACAAGGAGAAGGCCACCCCGCGCACCGACTTCGGCGAGGGCGTGTTCTCCTCCACCGACCTGCCTGCCGTGCAGCCGATCCGGCTGCACAACGAGAACAGCTACACCCTGGACTTCCCCGGCGTGCTGCTCTTCGGCTGCGTCACCGCGCCCGCCGAGGGCGGCGCCACCACCGTCGGCGACATGCGCGAGGCCCTGCGCCTGCTGCCGCCCGAGCTGGCCGAGCGCTTCGCGCGGGCCGGCTGGCTCCTGGTGCGCAACTACTCCGAGCTGGCGGGCCTGCCCTGGTACAAGACCTTCGCCACCGAGGACAAGTCCGTCGCCGAGGCCTACTGCCGGGAGAACACCGTCGGCTACGAGTGGCTCGACGACGACTCCATGCGGACCACCCAGCGCCGCTCGGCGATCGTCACCCACCCGGTGACCGGCGAGAAGGTCTGGTTCAACCACTTCGCGTTCTGGAACAGCCGCACCCTCGACGAGGACGTCCGCGAGGTCCTCCTGGAGACCTACGGCGAGGACGGTCTGCCGTTCTCCACCTATCTGGGCGACGGAACGGCCCTCACCGACGCCGAGGTGGACATCGTCAACGAGGTGTACGACCGGGTCACCGTCCGCGAGACCTGGCAGCGGGGCGACCTGATGCTCGTCGACAACGTCCTGTGCGCCCACGGCCGCGAGGCGTACGCGGGTGACCGGAAGATCCTCGTCGCCATGGGCGAGCCGGTCGCCCTGGCCGACTGCGCCCCCGAGACCGCCCCTTCGACCGCCCGCCACGGGGAGTGAACCCGAGATGACCGCCGTCCTGCCCGAGCGCGCCACCGCGCCCGCCCCCCGTACCGCCGTCCCGTCCGCCGCGCCCGCCGACCTGATGGAGCGGCTCGCCCGGGTCCCCGGCGGCCGTACCGCCGTGGTCGCCGCCGACCGCACCCTCGACTTCGCGCAGCTGCGCGCCGAGGCCGCCCGGATCGCCGCCCGCCTCGCCGGTCTCGGGATCGGCCGCGAGAGCGTCGTCGCGCTCTGCCTGCCGCGCGGCGCGGAGCTCGTCGCCGCCCTCGTCGGCACCCTCACCGCCGGTGCCGCCTATCTGCCCGTCGACCCCAACCTGCCCGCCGACCGGCGCCGCTACCTCGTGGAGGACGCCCGCGCCGACCTGGTCGTGACGTCCGGTGCCGGGGCGGAGCCGCTCACCGGGGGCGTGCCGCACCTGACCGCCGCCGAGCTGGGCGCGCCCGGTCCTGACGCGGGTGGGTTCCTGCCGGTGGCGGTGTCCGCCGACACCCTCGCCTACGTCATCTACACCTCCGGGTCCACCGGCCGCCCCAAGGGCGTGGAGATCGGCCGGGCGTCCGCCGCCGCGCTGCTCGACGAGCTGGAGGGGGCGGGCATCGCCGTCACCGACGGCGGACGGGTCGGCTGGAACGCCTCCCCCTCCTTCGACGCCTCCGTCCAGCAGTGGGTACGGCTCTGCCGGGGCGACACCCTGGTGATGATCGACGAGGAGACCCGGCGGGACCCCGCGCTGCTCGCCGCCTTCGTGGACGTGCACGCCCTCACCGATCTCGATCTGACGCCCTCGCACGCCGATCCGCTGCTCGACCTGCTGTCGGCCGACGGCGGACCGCGCCCGCTGACCCTCCTGGTGGGCGGTGAGGCGGTGTCGCCCGCGCTGTGGCAGCGGATCGCGGCCCGCGCCGCCGCCGGGACGGTCCGTGCGGTGAACCTGTACGGGCCCACCGAGTGCACGGTCGACTCCACCGCCGGGTGGATCGAGGGCCCGGACACGGAGCCGCACATCGGCACCGTGCTCCCCGGGCTGCGGACGCGGCTCCTGGACGAGAGGCTGCGGCCGGTCCCCGAGGGCGCGACCGGCGAGCTGTACCTCGCCGGACCCCGGGTGGGACGCGGATACCGGCGGCGGCCCGCCCTGACGGCGGACCGGTTCGTACCGGACGTCGAGGACCCGGCGGGCGGCGGCAGGATGTACCGGACCGGTGACCTGTGCCGGATGCGCCCGGACGGCCGGCTGGTCTCCCTGGGCCGCGCCGACGGACAGGTGAAGCTGCGCGGCCACCGCATCGAACTGCCGGAGATCGAGGCCGCGTTGACCCGCCTCCCCGGCGTCGCCGAAGCCGCGGTGGTCGTACGGGAGGACCAGGGCGGCACGCCGGGGCTCGCCGCCTACTACCGGGCGGCGACCGGGACCGGGGCGACGGCGGAGGAGCTGCGCACCCTGCTCGCGGCCGAGCTGCCCGCGTACATGGTGCCGTCCTCGTTCACCGCGCTGGACCGCTTCCCGACCACCACCAACGGCAAGCTGGACCGGTCCGCGCTGCCCGCGCCCACCGCACGAGAGCCGGAGGGCGCCGTCGACACCGGTGAACTCTCCGGTGAGGTGGAGCGGTTGATCGGCGGCGTGTGGGCCACGGTGCTCGGCGCCTCCCGGATCGGCCCCGAGGACAACTTCTTCAAGCTGGGCGGCCACTCGCTGCTCGCGATCAAGCTGGTCTCGCGGGTACGGGCGGAGCTGAAGGTGGCGCTGCCGGTGAAGGCGGTCTACTCGCACCCGCGCCTGCGCGATCTGGCCCGGCACATCGAGGAGTTGCTCGCCGCCCCGAAGCCCTGACCTCCGCACCCGCTCCCGCTCCCCCGTCCTTCCGGCCCCGCTCCACTCGCCCCCGATCACCCCGAGGATGACCGTGATCCCCCTGTCCTTCGCCCAGCGTCGTCTGTGGTTCCTGAACCGGCTCGACGGCCCGTCCTCGACGTACAACGCGCCGGTCGTGCTGCGGCTCGACGGGGTCCCGGAGCTTCCGGCCCTCCGGGCGGCGCTCGGGGACCTGGCCCGGCGGCACGAGGTGCTGCGCACGGTGTTCCCCGCCGGGCCGGACGGGGAGCCGTACCAGGACGTCGCCCCGGAAACCGGCATCACCCTGTCGGTACGGGAGTGCCCGGCGGCCGACCTGGACGAGCGGATCGCCCGCTTCGGCCGGGAGACCTTCGACATCGGCTCCCAACTGCCCTTCCGCGCAAGCCTCTTCCTTCCCGAGGGCGGCCCCGGCTCGGTGCTCGTCCTGCTGCTCCACCACGTGGCCACCGACGGCTGGTCGCTCGGCCCGCTGCTGCGCGACCTCACGGAGGCGTACGCGGCGCGGCTCGCCGGGAAGGCCCCCGACCGGCCCGAACTCCCCGTCCGCTACACCGACTACACCCTGTGGCAGCACGAGCTGCTCGGCGATCCGGCCGACCCCGGCAGCCTGGCCCGCGAGCAGCTGGACCACTGGAAGGGGGCCCTGGCGGGGCTGCCGCCGGTGACGGCACTGCCGGCGGACCGGCCCCGGCCCGCCGAGCCCAGCCACCGGGGCGGTACGGTCACCGCGCGGATCGGCCCGGAGGCCCACCGGGGGCTGCTCACGCTGTCGCGGAAAGCAGGCGCGAGCTTGTTCATGGTGGTGCGGGCGGCCCTCGCGACGGCGCTCTCGGCCGCCGGGGCGGGCGAGGACCTGGCGATCGGGACCCCGGTCGCGGGCCGTCCCGAGGAGGACCTGTACGAGCTGGTCGGGTTCTTCGTGAACTCGCTCGCGCTGCGCACCGATCTGTCGGGCGATCCCACGGTCATGGAGCTGGTGGACCGGGTGCGGGCCGCCGACCTCGCCGCGTACGCCCACGAGGAGCTGCCGTTCGACCTCCTCGTGGAGCACCTCAACCCCGACCGTTCGCTCTCCCACCATCCCTTCTTCCAGGTGATGCTGAGCCTCCAGGACTCCGGGGCGCCCGAGCGGATCGCGTTCGGGCCGGTCGCCGCGACCCTGGAGACCTCGGACCTGGCGGCGGCGAAGTTCGACCTGACGGTGGTGTGCGCCGAACGGCAGGGCGCCTCGGGCGGACCCGACGGTCTGGAGGTCGCCTTCCAGTACGCGACGGACCTGTTCGACGAGGGAACCGCCCGTCTCCTCCTCGACCTGTACGTCCGGGCGCTCCTGGCCTTCGCCGACCGGCCCGGCGCCCGGCTCGGGGAACTCGCCCTGGCCGGGGAGGACGAGCGCGCCGCTCTCGCGGACCGGCACGCACGGCTGGCCGTCGCCGCCGCCGAGCGGCACGCGGCGGATCGGGAGGCGGGCCCGGCGGGCGGGGCGGACGCGGGGCCGCTCACCGAGATCCTCTGCGGGCTCTTCGCCGAGGTGCTCGGCCTCGGGCGGATCGGCGCGGAGGACAACTTCTTCCGTTCGGGCGGGCATTCGCTGCTCGCCGGGAAGCTGATGAACCGGGTGCGGACGGTGGTGGGCCGGGAGGCGGGCATCCGTGACCTGTTCCTCGCGCCGACCCCGGCGGGGCTCGCCCGGCGCATCGGGGAACGGGACGGCGACGGCGGAACGCGCCCGGCGTTGCGTCCGGTGCCTCCGGCCGAGCGGCCCGAGCGGCTGCCGCTGTCGTACGCGCAGCGGAGCCTGTGGTTCGTGGGACAGCTGGAGGGGCGCAGCGCCACGTACAACATTCCGCTGGTGCGGCGGCTCGACCGGCCGCTGCTCGCGGGGCCGTTCGCGCGGGCGCTCGCGGACGTGGCGGAGCGGCACGAGGTGCTGCGGACCGTGTATCCGTCGCTCGCGGGCGAGCCGTACCAGGAGATCCGGTCCGGTGTCCGGCCCGCGCTCGCGCTGGTGCGGGTCGCGGACGCGGCGGGGGTCGCGGCGGCGGTGGACACGGCGGCGGGGTACGTCTTCGACCTGGCGACGGAGATCCCCTTCCGGGCCACCCTGATCGACGGCGCGGCGGACGGCGGTCAGGTGCTCGTCCTGCTGGTGCACCACATCGCCGGGGACGGCTGGTCCACCGAGCACCTGCTCGCCGATCTGGCCGAGGCGTACACGGCACGGCTCACGGGGCGGGAACCGGGGAAGGAACCGCTGCCGGTCCAGTACGCCGACTACACCCTGTGGCAGCGGGAGCTGCTCGGGGACGCCGAGCGGGCGGACAGCCTGATGAGTCGTCAACTGGGTTACTGGAAGCAGAATCTGACGGGCCTTCCGCCGTTGATCGGACTGCCCACCGACCGGCCGCGTCCGGCCGAGCCCTCCCACCGGGGCGCCCTGGCCCCCTTCTCCCTGGACGCGGAGACCCACCGGGCCCTGGTGGGTACCGCGCACGCCACCGGGACGACCCTTTTCATGGTGGTGCAGGCGGCGCTGCTCGCGCTGCTGAGCCGTCACGGGGCCGGGTCCGAGCCCGCGGTGGGCACCACGGTGGCGGGGCGCGGCGACGACGCCCTGCACCGGCTCGCCGGGTTCTTCGTGAACACCCTGGTCCTGCGGACGTCCACGGACGGCGACCCGCGCTTCACGGAGCTGCTCGGCCGGGTCAGGGAGACCGACCTCGGGGCCTTCGGGCACCAGGACGTGCCCTTCGACCGGCTCGTGGAGCACCTCAACCCGCGCCGGTCCTCCGCCCATCACCCGCTGGTGCAGGTGATGCTCCAGGTGCACACCTCCGGCGGCGGGGCGGCGCCCTCGGCCCTGTCGGGGACACCGGTGCCGTTCGGGACGGACAGCGCCAAGACCGATCTGACGTTCGCGCTGACGGCGGACCGGGACGCCGCCGGGGAACCGGGCGGACTGACGGGCGTACTGGAGTACGCGACGGACCTCTTCACCCCGGCCACCGCCGCGCTGCTCACGGCACGTCTGGTGGCCACCCTGCGGGCGGTCGCCGCCGACCCGGAGCAGCGGGTGGACGACCTGGTGTACACGGACGCCACGGCCGGAGCGGCGGACGGCGAGGAGCTCGTCCTGGACGGGCGGGGACGCCCGGCGCCGGTGGGCGTACCGGGTGAGGTGCACCGGCGCGGGGGCGCGGCGGGCGGTCCGCCGCCGCGGACCGGGCGGCGGGCGGTGCGGGGCACCGACGGGGTGCTGCGGACGCTCGGGGACCGCACCGTCGGCGGGTACGTGGTGGAGCCCGGCCGGGTGGAGGCGGCGCTCACCGCGCATCCGGCGGTCGCGGAGGCGGCCACGGCGGTCCGCGCGGACCGGCTGCTCGCCTATGTGGTGCGGCGGCCCGGCGCGGCGGCGGTGGAGGCCGCGGAGCTGCGGTCCTGGGCGGCCGGGCGGCTGCCCGAGTATCTGGTGCCGACGGTGGTGGTGGTCCTGTCCGGGCTGCCGAGGGACGCGGACGGCGGCGTCGACGCGGGAGCCCTGCCGGAGCCGGGGCAGGAGCCGCCGGTGGAGGCGGCCACGCCGTGGGAGGAGCGGGTCGGCGCCCTGTTCACGGAGCTGCTCGGCGGTCGCGCGGTCGGCCGGGACGACAACTTCTTCCGGGTGGGCGGGCATTCGCTGCTCGCGGTGCAGTTGGTGAACCGGGTGCGGGCGGACCTCGGCCGGGAGATCACCCTGCGGGAGGTGTTCCGCCATCCGACTGTCGCCACCCTCGCCGCGCAGCTCGCGGCACCCGCCGCGCAGACCCCGGCGAAGGCGCCCGCCCTGCGCCGCCGCACCCGGGCGGGGACACGGGTCCCGACGAGCTGACGGCCGGGAGGGGGCCGGGGCGGGGTACTTTCCGGCTGGCACCGGGGCGGGGCGGGATGCCGACGGGCCGGCCGGGGCGGGTGCCATTCAGTCGGCCCCCGGGGGAGAGGCAGGGTGCCGTTCAGCCGACCCCTCCGGGGGTGGGGGCACCAATGCCGGTCTCCGTCCGTCCCCACCCATCCCCGTCCCCGCCCCGCTATCGCCCTCACCCCGCCCTCGTCCGTACGCCACCGTCGCCGTGGCGGTGTTCTCGGCCCGGCCACGACGGCCGGGCCGTTCCGCGTGCGGCGGCGGGCGCCGACCCCGTCCGTCCCGCCTCCCGGGACGGAGCCCTCCGTCGAGGTGGCCGCGCGGCCACCGGCGGAGGCCCTGGCGGTGGTCCGGCGGGACCGGGCCAGGCCCCTTGGCCTCCGGCGCCGGGGCATCCATGTTCCTGCTTGACCGCAGGGCCGCCTCCCGAGCCGCCACCGGGCCCGTACGGCGTCCGTCTCCGGGGAGGGGGCTTCCCGGCGGGGCGACCCGTACCACGGCTCCCCCGGCGGTAGTCCGTGGCGGCAGTATCGCCGGGGATTCTGCCGGAGGGACTGCCCGCCGGGCCGGTGGGGCGCGCCTAGCGTGGGGGCACGGAGGCAAGCGGCACCGACGCCCCCGGCCCTCACCCCCGTTCCCGCTGGAGGACCCACGATGCCCGCACCCGAGCCGATGCTCCTCGACGGCGGCCCCGCGGTGCGGCCCGCGCCGCTCGTGCTCGACCGGATCGACGCCCGGGTCGCCGCGGACCCCGGGCGGCTCGCGCTGGTCCACGGGGACGAGCGGATGACGTACGGCGAGCTGGCCGGGGCCGTCGCCGCGCGGGCCGCCGAGCTGGCCGCGCTCGGGGCGGGCCCCGGGCGGCTGGTCGCGGTGCACCGGCCTCGTGGTGTGCGGGCGATCGTGGGGCTGCTGGCCGTGCTGCGGACCGGCGCCGCGTATCTGCCGCTGGACATCCAGGCGCCGGACGCCCGCAACGCGGCGATCCTCGCCGACGCCTGCGGGGACGCCGCGCCCGAGCCGGCCGAGGTCGCCGCGCGGGGCGAGCTGGTGCTCGGCGGTCCCGGGGCGCCCGAGGACGCCGCCTACGTCATCTACACGTCCGGTTCGACGGGGACGCCCAACGGCGTGGTCGTCGGGCACGGTTCGCTCGCCCACTTCGTGGCCGGGGCGACCCCGGCGTACGGCATCGGCGCCGAGGACCGGGTGCTGCAGTTCAGCCCGCTGCACTTCGACGCCAGTGTGCAGGAGATCTTCTGCACGCTCGGCGCGGGCGGCGTCCTGGTGCTCCGCACCGACGACATGCTGGACGTGCGGGACCTCCTCGCGGGCTGCGCGGCCCACGGGGTGAGCGTGCTCGATCTGCCCGCCGCGTACTGGCACGAGCTGGTCTACGCGCTGGCCGCCGGTCTCGTCGCGCTCCCGGACCGCCTGCGCACGGTCCTCATCTACGGCGAGGCGGCGCTGCCCGAGCGGGTGGCGCAGTGGTGCCGACTGGTGGAGGGCCGGGTGCGGCTCCTCAACGTGTACGGTCCGACGGAGACGACCGTCGTCGCCACCGTCGCGGACCTGTCCGGCTACGAAGACGGTCCCGTGCCCATCGGCCGTCCGCTGCCGGGGGTGCGCGGTGCGCTCGTGGACGGCGAACTGTGGCTCCTGGGCGGTGGCCTGACGCTGGGTTACCTCGGGCGTCCGGAGCTGAACGCGCGCCGGTTCACGTCGCTGGGCGGCGAGCGCGCCTACCGGACCGGGGACGTGGCGAGCTTCCGGACCGACGGGCAGATCGACTACCACGGCCGGATCGACGACGAGGTGAAGATCGGCGGCCAGCGGATCGACCCGGCTTCCGTCGAGTCGGTGCTCTCCGGTCACCCGGGGGTCCGGGAGGTGGCCGTGGTCGCCCAGGAGGCGGAGGCCGGAGTCAAGCGGCTGGTCGCCTTCGCCGTGGTCGAGCCGGGCGTCGGGGCGGACGAACTCCGTGACGCGGTAAGGGAGTCGATGCCCGCGGCGGCAGTTCCGAGCGTGGTGGCGCTGGTCGCGGAGCTGCCCCGGACCAGTTCGGGGAAGATCGCCCGGAAGGTGCTGCGGACCACCGACCCGTGCCCGCCGCTGGTGCTCCTCGACGAGGCCGACCGGGTGCCGCTGTCGGCCGCGCAGCGCAGGCTGTGGCTCATCGGCCGGATGGAGGGCCCCTCGGCGACGTACAACATGCCCGTCGTGGTGGAGCTGGACGGGCTGCCCGACCGGGTCGCGCTGGCCGCCGCCCTGACGGACCTGGTGGAGCGCCACGAGGTGCTGCGGACGGTGTTCCCGGCCGCCGGGGGCGAGCCGTACCAGCACGTCCTGGACACGGCGGCGCCGCTCTTCACCGTCGAGAGGTGCGCCCCCGGGGAGCTGGCCGCGCGGATCGCCGCACGGACCGCCGAGCCCTTCGACCTCACCCGCGAGCGGCCCTTCCGGGCCCGCCTCATCGACACCGGGGACGGCGGGTCCACGCTCGTCCTGCTGCTGCACCACGTGGCCGGTGACGGCTGGTCGGTCGATCCGCTGCTCCGGGACCTGGCCACCGCCTACGACGCCCGTCTCGCGGGCCGCGCGCCCGGCCGGGAGCCGCTGCCGGTCCAGTACGCCGACTACACCCTGTGGCAGCACGAGCTGCTCGGCGAGGTGACGGATCCCAAGAGCCTGGCACACCGTCAGCTCACGTACTGGCGGGAGGCGTTGGCGGGGATGCCGGGTGCGGCGCCGCTCCCGCTGGACCGGCCGCGGCCCGCCGATCCCTCGCACCGGGGCGCCACGGTCACCGCCCGGCTCGACGCGGACGTCCAGGACCGGCTGGCCCGGCTCGCCGACGAACGCGGCGCGAGCATGATGATGGTGCTCCAGGCGGCGCTCGCGGTCACCCTGGCCGCCACCGGTACCGGCACCGACATCCCCCTGGGCACCCCCGTGGCGGGGCGCTCCGACGAGGCGCTGGGCGATCTGGTCGGCTTCTTCGTGAACACGCTGGTCCTGCGCACCGACACCTCGGGCGCGCCGACCTTCGGGGAGCTGGTGGAGCGCGTGCGGGACGCCGACCTCGCCGCGTACGCCCACCAGGAGCTGCCCTTCGACCTGCTCGTGGAACAGCTCAACCCGGAACGCGTCCTGGGCCGTCACCCGCTGTTCCAGGTGATGCTGACCGTGCAGGGCGAGGCGCCGGGCGGTGAGCGGACGACGGAACTCGGCGGGCTGCGGGGGCGGTTCGCGGACAGTGGGCTGCGGGTCGCCAAGTTCGACCTGATGGCGTCCTGCTTCGACGGCCGGGACGGGGCGGGGAACGCCACCGGGCTCGACGTCTGGCTGCAGTACGCCACGGATCTCTTCGACGGGTCGACCGCGCGGCTGCTGCTGGACGTCTTCGAGCGGGTGCTGCGGGCGTGCGCCGCCGACCCGGAGCTGCGGCCCTCCTCGCTCGCCCTGGTGGCGCCGAAGGAGCGGGAGGGGCTCGCGGCGCGCCGTACGGCCGTCGCCGAGCTGGCCGCCGCCCGCGCGGCGGAGGCGGAGCGGTCGGCCGGGAGCGGCGCCGGGCAGGGCGCGGCCCCGCACCAAGAAGCCCTCCAGGCGTTGTTCGCCGAGGTGCTGGGTGTCGAACGGGTCGGCGCCGACGAGGACTTCTTCTCCATCGGCGGGCACTCCATGTCGGGGGTGCGGCTCTGCAACCGGGTCCGCGCGCTCCTCGGCGTCGAGGTCCGCATCCGGGACCTGTTCCTGGCGCCGAGCCCCGCCCGGCTCGCCCGCCGGATCGCGGAGCGCCCGGCGGACGGGGACGCCGAGGGCGCGGACGGTACGGCGACCGGTGACGGGTCGGCCGGGGACGGACCGGCCGGGCGGGGGCGTTCGCGGCGGGAGCCGCTGGTCAGGGCCGCCCGGCGGCCGGAGCGGCTGCCGCTGTCGTACGCGCAGCGCAGGCTGTGGTTCGTGAACGAGCTGGAGGGCGCCGGTCCCTCGTACAACATTCCGATCGTGCTGCGGCCCGCGCGGACCCTGGACGCTCCGGCGCTGACCGCCGCGCTCGCGGACGTCGCCGCCCGGCACGAGGTGCTGCGGACGGTGTACCCGGCGGTCGAGGGCGAGCCGTACCAGCGGATCCTGGACGGTGCCCGGCCGGTCCTCGAAGTGGTGGGGGTGCCCGCCGGGGAGCTGGACCGCGCCCTGGCCTCGGCCGCCGGGCACGTGTTCGACCTGGCGCGGGACGTGCCCCTGCGGGCCTGGCTGATCACCCCGGACGACGGCAGTGGTCAGGTGCTGGTGCTGCTCCTGCACCACATCGCGGGCGACGGCTGGTCCACGGGCCCGCTGCTCGGGGACCTCTCGGCGGCCTACGGCGCCCGGCTCGCGGGTCGGGCCCCCGGCTGGGAGCCGCTGCCGGTGCAGTACGCCGACTACACCCTGTGGCAGCTCGGCGCGGCCCATGACGGGCGCGCTGAAAACGATCTCGCCTTCTGGGAGCGGGAGTTGGCGGATCTGCCGCCGGTCCTGGAGCTTCCGGCGGCCCGTACCCGGCCCGCCGAGGCCACCCACCGGGGCGCCCGGGTCCCGCTGGACGTGAGCCCCTCGACGCACACGGCGCTGGCCCGGCTGGCCCGGGAGACCGGTACCACCCTGTTCATGGTGGTGCAGGCGGCCCTCGCCGCGACCCTGACCCGGCACGGTGCGGGCACGGACCTGCCGCTGGGCACGATGGCGGCGGGCCGTGACGACGACGCCCTCGGCGGGCTCGTCGGCTTCTTCGTCAACACGCTGGTGCTGCGCACGGACACGTCGGGCGACCCGTCGTTCCGGGAGCTGCTCGGCCGGGTCCGGGAGACCGGTCTGGCGGCCTACGCCCATCAGGAACTCCCCTTCGACCGGCTCGTCGAGCACCTCAACCCGCGCCGTTCCACCGCCCATCACCCGCTGGTGCAGGTGATCGTGCAGCTCCACCAGGACTACACGGCCGGACTCGGCGACGCGGCCCTCGCCGGGACCCCGGTGGCGGTGGAGAACGGCTCGACCAAGTTCGACATGACGCTCGCGCTGTGGGAGGCCCACGGCCCGGACGGCGTGCCCGCCGGGCTCTCCGGCGGTCTGGAGTACGCCACCGACCTGTACGACGCGGCCACCGCCGGGCTGCTGGCCGGCCGGATCGCGGCGACCCTGGAGGCGGTGGCGGCCGATCCCGGCCTGCGGATCGGTGAGTTGGGGCGGCTGACGCCCGAGGAGCACGCGCTGCTCGTGCGGGAGCACGACGACACCGCCCACGGCGCCGCCGCCGAGGGGCCGTTCGCCCCGGGCCCGGTGCACGTCCTGCTCGCGGAGCGGGCCCGCCGGACGCCCGACGCGCCCGCCGTGACCTTCGGCGCCGAGACCCTCTCGTACGCCGAACTCGACTCCCGGGCCAATGTCCTGGCGCACCGGCTGCTCGCCGCCGCGCCCGCCCCGCGCCCCGCCGTCGGCGTCCTCCTGGAGCGCGGTCCGCTGCTCGTGGTGGCGGCGCTCGCGGCCCTCAAGTGCGGCGCGGCCTATCTGCCGCTGGACCCGGCGCTGCCGGAGGCCCGCCTGACGATGATGCTGGCGGACGCGGGGGCGGGGGCCCTGGTCACGGACGGTTCCCTGGCGGACGCGGCGGCCGTGACGGCGGCGCGGGAGGCCGGTCTTCCGGTGCTCGTCGCGGACGCGGCGGACGGCGACGCGAAGCACGGTGACGCGGCGGACGGCGACACGGGGCACGGTGACGCGGCGGACGGTGCCGTGGCGGACCCGGGCGATCCCGGTGTCCCGGTCGCCGCCGACGACCTCATGTACGTGATGTTCACCTCGGGCTCCACCGGCCGCCCCAAGGGCGTCGGGGTCACCCACGCCAACGTGGCCGCGCTGGCCGCGGACCGCGAGTGGGACGTCGCCCACCACGCCCGGATGCTGGTGCACTCGGCGATCGGCTTCGACGCCTCCACGTACGAGTTGTGGGTGCCGCTGCTGCACGGCGGGGAGCTGGTGATCGCCCCCGGGGACGGCGCCGACCTGGCCGAGCTGGACCGCACGGTCCGGGCCCACGGGGTCACCGCCGCCTACTTCACGATGGGCCTCTTCCATGTGATGGCCGACGAGGGTCTCGACACGCTGCGGCTCCTCAAGGAGGTGTGGACGGGCGGTGACACGGCCTCGCCGAGCGCCCTGCGCCGGGTCCTCGCGCACTGCCCGGACACCGTGGTCGTGCACTCCTACGGTCCCACCGAGACCACCTTCGCCTCCCACAACCAGCGGTTCGCCGTCCACCAGCGGACGCTGCCCGGGGTGTTCCTGGGACGGCCGATGGACAACACCCGGGGCTACGTCCTCGACGAGCGGCTGCGGCCCGTGCCGCCGGGGGTGCCGGGGGAGCTGTACGTCGCGGGCTCGCACGTGGCCCGGGGGTACGTGGGGCGGCCCGCGCTGACGTCGGAACGGTTCGTGCCGGACGCGTACGGCGACGGCGGGCGGATGTACCGCACCGGTGACCTGGTGTGCCGGACGCCCGAGGGCGAACTGCGGTTCCTCGGCCGGGCCGACGGCCAGGTGAAGCTGCGCGGCTTCCGCATCGAGCCCGGCGAGGCCGAGGAGGCCCTCTCCCGGCACCCCGCCGTCGGACAGGCCGTGGTCGTCGTCCGGGAGGACCGGCCGGGCGAGAAGGAACTCGTCGGGTACGTGGTCCCCCGCGCGGGTACCACGGTCACCGGGGCCGAGGTCCTCGCGACGGCCGCCGCCGAACTGCCCGCGCATCTGGTGCCCGCCGCCGTGGTCGTCCTGGACGCCGTCCCGCTGACCGTCAACGGAAAGCCCGACCGCCGGGCCCTGCCCGCCCCGGAGCGGCCCGCCGCGACGGCGTCGGGCCGACGCCCCCGCAGCGCCCGCGAGGAGGTGCTGTGCGGCCTCTTCGCCGAGATCCTCGGTGTGCCGGAGGTCGGCATCGACGACAACTTCTTCGCCCTGGGCGGCCATTCGCTCCTCGGCGTCCGGCTCGTGAGCCGGATGCGGACGGTCCTCGGCGTGGAGCGCGGGGTCCGCGACCTCTTCCGCACCCCGACCGTCGCCGGGCTGCTCCGGGCGCACGAGCAGGACGGCGCCGACGGCGGCGCCATGGGGGTGCTGCTGCCGCTGAGCACCCGGGGCCGCCGCCGCCCGCTGTTCTGCGTGCACCCCGGGACGGGGGTCGGCTGGTCGTACGCCGGGCTCGCCCGGCACCTCGGCGAGGACCAGCCGCTGTACGCCCTCCAGGCCCGCGCCCTGAGCGAACCGGGGTACGCCCCGGGCAGCGTGGAGGAGATGGCCGAGGAGTATCTGGAGCGCGTCCGGCTGGTGCAGCCGTGGGGCCCCTACCGGCTGCTCGGCTGGTCCTTCGGCGGCACGGTGGCGCACGCCATGGCCGTACGGCTCGCGGAGCTCGGGGAGCGGGTGGAGCTGCTGGCCCTGATGGACGTGCACCGGACCGGTCCCGGCAGCCCCGCGCACGCCCGCGCCGCCTCGGCGGCGGACGGCCCCGACCTCTCCGACCCGGCGGCGGTGGCCGCCGCGATCGAGGCGGCGCGCCGGGACGATCCGGTGCTCGCCGGGTTCACCGACGCGGAGCTGCGGGCCGTGGCGGGCGCCTCCCGCACCCACACGGAGCTGATAGCCCGGTACGTGCCCGGACGGGCCGCCGCGGACACGGTGTTCTTCACGGCCCGTCGGCCGGGCGAGGAACCGGGGGCGCTCGCCGCCTCGTGGCGTCCCTTCCTCGACGGGAACCTGGAGAACCACACGGTCGACTCCACCCATCTGGGCATGACCGAACCCGAACCCCTCCGGGAGATCGGCCGGATCGTCGCCGGGAAGCTCGATTCCTTCAGCATCACACACACCCACTGAACAGAATTCCGCACATCAACTCCGCATCCCCGTTCCACAGCACCGTTCCAGCACTCCCCATTCCACACCCCCCATTCCGCACGCGAATTCACCGATTGAATTCGGTGCATCGATTCCGCATCTTGAGGAGACAGCGATGACGAACCCCTTCGACGACGCCGACGGCACCTTCCACGTCGTGGTGAACGACGAGGGCCAGCACGCCCTGTGGCCCACCTTCGCGGACGTCCCCGCAGGCTGGGAGGTCGTCCTGGAGTCGGCCGGCCGTTCCGACGCGCTCGCCTACGTGGAGCTGAACTGGACGGACATCCGTCCGAAGAGCCTGCTCGCGCAGTACGCCTGACACACCGCCACCCCGCACCGACCCGAGGGCCGGGCCCCGCAGACCACTGCGGGGTCCGGCCCTTTTCCCGTTTCTCCAGGAAGCCGCGCACTGCCGTCGAATCTGCCGCTCCAACTTCCCCCGGACGCCTTTCCGGAATTCTAGGGTGAAGCCATGAAGATTCTGCTGACCGGCACCGCATCCGATTCCCACACATGGAATCTGGTCTATCTGCAGCTCCTCCTGGAGGAGCTGGGACACCGGGTCGTCAACATCGGCCCGTGTGTGACGGACGACCTCCTGGCCGCCGCGTGCCACACGCACACGCCCGGTCTGGTGGTCATCAGCAGTGTCAACGGGCACGGCTACCGTGACGGCCTCTCGGCCGTGCGGCGGCTGCGTGCCGAGCCCGGTCTCGGCACGACGCCCGTCGTCATCGGCGGCAAGCTCGGGGTCGCCGGGGCGCGGGACCACGAGCGGGCCGCCCAGCTCCTCGCGGCGGGCTGCGACGCGGTGTTCGACGACGGCGACGTCGCCGGACTGCGCACCCTCGTCGCCGGGCTCGACCGCGCCGGGTCCCTCCGGGTCACGGCATGAGCGGCGGCACCCTGGCCCCGGCTCCCCGCCGGGGGGCGACGGGTACCGCCGAGGCGCCGGGCGCCCCGCTCGCCCCCTCGTTCGGGGCGTTCGTGGCCGCCGCCGCGGCCGACGGCCGGCTGGTGGTCCAGCCCCGGATGGGCTTCAGCGACCCGGCGGCCATGCGGACCGGTCTCGAACGCACCCGGGCGGCGGCGGCCACGACCGTGGGCACCCTCACCATCGACAGCTACACCCGCGTCGGCGACGCGGCGGCGGCCCGCGCCTCCCTCGCCGAGGGGGTGCCGCTCAACGGCTACCCGATCGCCACCCACCCGGCGGCCCTCACCCGCGAGCTGCTCTCCGGTCTGTCGGGTCCGGCCTTCCCCGTGCAGGTCCGGCACGGTTCGTCCCGCCCCGAGGCCATCATCCGGGCGCTGGCGGCGGCGGGCCTGGACGCCACCGAGGGCGGCCCCGTCTCGTACTGCCTGCCCTACGGCCGCACCCCGCTCGCCGAGTCCGTCGAGAACTGGGCGCGGGGCTGCGAACTCCTCGCCTCCCTGGTCCCGGAGCCCCGGGTCCCGCACGTGGAGACCTTCGGCGGTTGTATGCTCGGCCAGCTCTGCCCCCCGGGCCTGCTGGTCGCGCTCAGCCTCCTGGAGGGCCTGTTCTTCGTCCGGCACGGCATCCGCAGCGTCTCGCTGAGCTACGCCCAGCAGACCGACCCGGTCCAGGACGAGGAGGCGGTACGGGCGCTGCGCAGGCTCGCCGCCGAGTTCCTGCCGCCCGAGGTGGACCGGCACGTGGTGCTGTACACGTACATGGGGGTCTTCCCCCGGACCGCGCACGGCGCGACCCGGCTCCTGGAGGCGTCCGCCCGGATCGCCGTACGCGCCGGGGCGCACCGGCTGATCGTGAAGACGGCCGCCGAGGCGCACCGCATCCCGACGGTCGACGAGAACGTACGGGCCCTGGAGACGGCCGCCTCGACGGCGGTCCTGACGGAGCGTCCGCCCGGCGGCGCCGGACCCGACAGGCCCGAGGACCCCCGTGGGGCCGACAGCGAGGTGTACGCGGAGGCCCGTGCCCTCGTGGAGGCCGTCCTCGATCTGGACGGCGACCCGGGCCGGGCGCTGCGGACCGCGTTCGCCCGGGGCCATCTCGACGTCCCCTTCTGCCTGCACCCCGACAACGCGGGCCGGTCCCGCAGCTTCGTCGACGACCGGGGGCGGCTGCGCTGGTCGGACGCGGGGCGGATGCCGGTGGCGTCGTCCCTGGTCGCCGGGGCCCGCTCGGCGCTCACCTCGGACGGGCTGCTCGCGGCCCTCCACGGGGTCGCCGGCCGCTTCGACCACGGTCTCGACGGCCCGGACACCCCATGAGCCCGGCCCCTCCCCCGGTCTCAGCGCCTCCCCCGTACCCCACCCCTCTCCCGTACCCCACCCTTCTCCCGCACTCAGCGTCTCTCCCGCGTTCCATGCCTCTCCCGGGCTCCGGCCCGACCGCTTCCCCGCCCGACACGACCTCCTCCCGCCCGTATCCGTCCGAACGGAGTCGTCCCATGGTCCAGCCCGTCCCCGCCCCGCAGCTGCCGCCGCCCCTCGGTGAGCACCTGCGCTCCGCCCAGCTGCGCGCCGCGATGCTGGTGCAGCAGGAAGTCCTCCACGCGGCACGGGAGTTCCTGCGCGGTGAGGACTTCACCGAACTCCTGCCGCCGCTCGTCGGCCCGGTCACCGACCCGGGCGGGCGCGGCGCGAAGGCCCTCGACGTGGACTACTACGGGCACCCGTACAAGCTGATGACCAGCGCGATCCTCTACAAGCAGGCCTCGTTGCGGGGCTTCCCCCGGCTCTTCTACATCGCCCCCAACGTGCGGGTGGAGCCGGAGGAGACCGCCTCGACCGGACGGCACCTCGTCGAGTTCCACCAGATCGACGTGGAGATCGCCGGGGCGAGCCGCCAGGACGCCCAGGACGTGGCGGCGGGGATGCTGACGCACATCGTCGAGCACGTGTGGACCACCGTCCCCGACGTCCTCGCCGAACTGGGCCGGGACGAGATGGACTTCGCCGAACTGCGCACCGGGAAGTTCGACACCCGCACCCACGAGGAGGCGGTCGCCCGGCTGGTCTCCGGCGGGCACCCGCAGAGCCCGGACGCCGAGATCGACTGGACGGGCGAGCGCATCCTCTCCCTGGAGGCCGACCGGCCGTTCTTCGTCAACGACTACCCGAAGGGCTCGCGCGGCTTCTACGACCGCGAGGACCCCGGGAACCCGGGCGTGCTGCGGAACTTCGACCTGCTGGCGCACGGCGGCTACGGCGAGCTGGTCAGCGGCAGCGAGCGCGAGTCCGACTACGCCACGATCGTCACCCGGATGCGGGAGAGCGGCGAGAACCCCGCCAAGTACGCCTGGTACCTGGACCTGGCGCGGGAGGGCATCCCGGCCAGTGCCGGATTCGGCATGGGCCTCCAGCGGCTGGTCCGCTTCCTCACCGGGCTCGACTCGCTCTGGCAGGTCAGCGCCTACCCGAAGCTCCCCGGGGTGGTGGCTCCGTGAGCGGGCTGCGGGCGGCGGGCTTCCCCGAGGACGCGGTACGCGCCCGAGCCCGCCGGGGCACGGCCGAGGTGTTCCCCCCGGCGGACGGCTACGGCACGGAACTGTACGGGCAGACCGGCGGGAGCGGCGGCGCCTCCCCGGACGCCCGGGAGGCCCCGGCCCCCTTCCCCGACGAGCTGGACCGGGCCAGGATCGCCCCGCCGGTGTTCATGCCCCGGCGACTGGAGAAGCTGATCGAGCTGGGCCGGGAACCGGGCCACGACGATGTGGACCTGCGCACCCGCGTGGGCGGCTTCACCAGTGAACTCCCCTTGTTCCTCTCGGCGTTCGGGTCCACCCGGGTGGGCAGCGGTGATCTGGGCGTGGCCGCGAGCGAGCAGGCGGCGCGGCTCGGCATCCCGATGGTCGTCGGGGAGAACATGGTGCCGGTGCACGGCTACCGGCGCGGCGCCGGGGACGGGATGCGTTCGGCGCTGCTCGCGCGGATCTCGGCGTACACCGAGAACGTCGCCGACGGGGTCGGCGGGGTGGTCGTCCAGCAGTCCACCGAGGACGCCGACTCCGAGGTGTGGAACCTCGTCTACAGCGACCCGGGGACCCGCCCGCTGCTCGAATCGGGGCGCCTCGCCTTCGAGTTGAAGACCGGTCAGGGCGCCAAGCCGGGCCTGGGCGGGATGACGGTGGTGGGCCGGGCCGACGCCGAGCGGCTCGCGGGCCGGTTCACCGTACGGGACGTGCTCGGCGGCGACGGGGCGGACGGGGCCGGGGGCGAGGGGCACCGGCTGCGGTGCGCCACGCCCGGCACGTTCACCGAGGAGATCGTCCGCCAGCAACTGCGGTTCATGCGGAACAACTTCCCCAAGGCCCGTACCTGGGTGAAGTTCCATCCCGGGCGCGATGTGGCGCGGGCGGCGGCGACCGCCTGGGGGGCCGGTGCGGACGCCGTCACCGTCGACGGCGCCGAGGGCGGCACGGGCTGGGCCCCCCGGGTCTTCCTCGACCAGGTCGGGCTGGGTCTGGCGGACTGCCTGCGGCTGATCGCCGCGTCGGGCGGGCGCCCGGCCGGTACCCACGGCTGTCTGCTCGCCACCGGACGCATGTGGGAGGGCGGCCGGGCGGTGCGCGCCCTCGCCCTCGGCGCCCGGGCGGTGGGGCTCGGCAGGGCGGCGCTGATCGCGGTGGACGAGGACCCCGGGCACGGCCTCGTCCGGCTGGCCGAGGCCCTCGCCCTGGAGACCCGTCTCCTGGTGAGCGCCCTCGGCAAGTACGCGGCGGACGCGCTCGCGCCGGAGGACCTGTGGTGGCCCGGCGGCGGATTCGCCGGGGGTGCGCGGGTGCCGGTCCCGGCCGCGCAGGACGCGGGTGGCCCGTCATGACCGCGCCGTGTCCCGGGCGGGCCGGGCGCGGGCCGGGCGGACCCCGTCCCGGCGGTCGCCCCGGCCCCACCGGGGCGGTCCGGAGCGCGGGTCCCCACACCGTGCGCGCCCGGTTCGCGCTCACCGAACTGCCCGTGATCACCGTGTGCCCGGAGAACGCGGGGGCGGCGTGCGCGGCGGCGGGGCGGGCGCTCCGCGCGGCGGGCCGGGGCCAGTTGGGGGGCCGGCTGGAGCTGCGTACCGGTGGGCCCGCCCCCCAGACGGCCCGGCAGGCGGCGGCCGTGGCGGCCGTCGAGCGGCGGGTGGCGGCCCTGGCGGTCGCCTCGGCCCTGCGCGGTGGACCCGGTACGGCGTCGCTGCGGGTCCGCCCGGCGGACTGAGGGACACCGGGGGGACGCCCCGGCCCCGCCCGCCGGGAGACCGGGGGGCGCCCTCCGGACCCGGAGGACGCCCCGGCCCCTCCGCCCCCGCTCCCCGCTCCCCGCTCCCCGCTCCCCGCTCCCCGGACGACGGACGACGGACGACGGCGAACCGCCGCACTGGTCCGGCACCGGTCCGGCGCCGTCCGCCGTCGCCCCGCGCGGCGGCCCGAGTCACCTGGGCGGGGCCCCCTCCGGACACCTCTGACACCTGCACCTCTGACACCGGCGCCCCCTGATCCCCGCACCCCTGACCCCCGCACCCCTGACACGAACCCCCCTGACACCGAGAGAAAGAGCACCCATGGCCACGACATCCCCGGCGACCGTGCACTGGGGCAAGGTGGGCGCCCTCGTGGGCGGCCAGGCCGCGGTCCAGGGCGGCAGTTTCGCCCTCCTCATCGCCATGAACTGGACCGCCGTGCAGCTCGGCGGCACCCGGGCCGTGACGCTCCTGATGCTGGCGGCGACCGTCCCGCGCGCCCTCATGCTGATCTTCGGGGGCGCCGTCTCGGACATCCTCGGCCCCCGGATCGTGCTGCTGCGGGCCACCTCCGCGCGGGTCGTCGTCCTGGCGGCCGGGGCGCTGGTGGTGGCCGGGACGGACCGGCTGTGGCCGCTCGCCCTGGTCGCCGTCGTCGAGGGCTCGCTGCTCGGTCTGACCGGACCGGCGTCCGGGGTGCTGCTGCCGCGCTTCGCCGCCCGTGAGCACCTGGCCCGCGCCAACTCGCTGTACGCGATGGTGCTCAGGGTCGCGCCGATCGCGGGCGCGCCCGCCGGGGCGTGGCTGATCACCGTGGGGCACCTGTGGGTGGCGCTCGCGGTGGCGGCGGGCAGTTGCGCGGTGTGGCTGGTGTGCGCCGCGTACGTCACCCGGGGGTTCGCCAGGCCCCGGCGCGAGCCGGGGGTGTCCCTGGTGAAGCGCTCGGGCGACGGCATCCGGCTGCTGAGGGCGCGGCCCCGGCTGCGGTGGATGTTCCTGGCCGCCTTCACCATGGACCTGGCGTTCAGCTGGCCGGCCGAGGTGGCGCTGCCGCTGCTCGTCACGGAGCGCGGCTGGGGCGTGGGCGCGGTCGGGTTGATCCTCGCCTGTTTCGGTGCGGGGGCGCTCGGTTCGAGTGCGCTCGGGGCGGCCTTCGCGCACCGCGTGCCGCTGTTCGTACGGCTGGTGCTGGGCGGTGCCGGTCTCGCGGCGGGCATCGTGGCGATGGCGCTGATGCCGTCGGTGACGACGCTGGCCGCGGTGGCCGCCGGGGTCGGCGTGCTGTCGGGGATCAACGGTCCGGCGATCGTGACGTTCTATCAGCAGGCGGCTCCCGAGGGGCAGATGGGGGCGGCGATGTCCACCCTCGCGCTGGCGGGCATCGGTACGGCTCCGGTGTCCATCGCCCTGTTCAGCACGGTGTCGCTGGGCCTCGGGGTGGAGCGGACCTGGCTGCTCTGCGGTGCGGTGGCCGTGCTCTCCCCGGTGTTCGCGCTGTGCGCGCTGCGTGCTCCGGCGGCGGCGCCCCCGGCCCCGGCCGTGTCCCTGCCCGACGACTCCCCCGCCACGGTGTGAGGATGCCATGACCGAACTGATCGTTCCGCGTACGTCCCCGGACGCGCCCCTGGTCCCGGCCGCGCTGGCCGCCGTGTACGTGGCTCCGCCGCCGACCGACGAGCTGTCGCCCGGTGTGCCGCGGGTGTGGCTGGTCGACACGGTCACCCATCGGGTGACGGCGGCCCGGTACGCCCCGTCCGTGCTGGACCGTCAGGAGCTGGCGCGGGCGGCGGAGTTCCTGCGCGAGGCCGACCGGGACTCGTATCTCTGCGCCCATGTGGGGCTGCGGCGGCTGCTCGGCTCGTACCTCGGGCTGCCGCCCCGGGAGGTGGAGGTCTCGCGGGCGCCGTGCCCGGGGTGCGGGGAGCCGCACGGGCGGCCGGTGCTGCCCGGGGACCGGCTGCACTTCTCGCTCTCCCACTGCGAGGGCCTGAGCCTGCTGGCCTTCGCCACGAGCCCGGTGGGGGTGGACGTGGAGGCGGTGCCGCCGCCCGCCACGATCGCGGAGACCGCCGATGTGCTGCACCCCCGGGAGGCGGCCGAGCTGGCCGCGCTCCCGGAGGCCGAGCGGGCCCTCGCCTTCACCCGGGTGTGGACGCGCAAGGAGGCGTATCTGAAGGGGCTCGGGGTGGGTCTGTCCGAGGACCCGGCGGCCGACTACGTCGGTTCGGGGCCGGTCCCCGCGCCGCTGCCCGGCTGGTCCCTGACCGATGTCAGGGTTCCGCCGGGGCACTGGGCGGCGGTGGCGCTGAGCGTCCCGCCCTCGGACGGGTGACGACGGGGCGCGGCCCCCGTCCCGGCCGGTCGGCGGGGAGGAGGGCCGCCACCGCGCCGAGCATCAGTTCCAGGGCGAAGGGGTAGCCGCTGTCGCTCATGTCGGCGGCGAGCAGCGGGAAGGTCGCGGCGATGTGCGGGTGCGTGCCGGGCGAGAGCCTGCCGTAGACGGCGTGCCAGACGGCGTCGTCGGCCTTCCGGGCGGCCTCGGGCAGGGCGAGCGCGGCGGCGTCCTGGGCGGCGAAGGCGAGGGCCTGGTCGACGAAGGCGTGGTAGGCGCGCACGGCGAGGGCGTCGGGGAATCCGGCGGTGCGGAGGATGCCGAGGATGCGTTCGACGGCCCGGGTCTCGTGGGGCCGGCCGGTGGTGCGGTGGGCGGCGAGGACCGCCGCCTGCGGGTGCGCGAGATAGCTGGAGTGGATCCGCAGGCCCATGGAGCGGAGGTCCTCGCGCCAGTCGCCGGTGGCCGTCCAGCCCTCCTGGGCCCGGCCGATCAGCTCGTCCGCGAGGGCGAGGAGGAGGGCGTCGGTGTTGCGGAAGTAGCGGTAGAGGGCGCTGGGGTCGGCGCCGAGGGCGGCGCCGAGCCTGCGGACCGAGAGCGCTTCGGCGCCGTGCCGGGCGACGAGCCGGAGCGCGGTGTCGACGATCAGCTGTTCGGAGAGGACGGCGCCCTGCTTGGTGGGTCTGCGGCGCCGTCGGCCGCCTTCGGGAACGACGCGTTCGGACATGGCCGGGACCTTACGTCAACACCATTGACGTGTAAACGCCCTGGCGGCTTCCATGGCGGCCACCACCCGTCGCCTCACGTTCTGGAGCACGCGCATGGCCAAGGCCGATCTGGTCTTCACCCGGGGTCCCGTCTTCACGGCCGACCCGGCCCGTACCCGGGCGTCCTCGCTCGCCGTCGTCGGCGACCGGATCACGGCCGTGGGCCACGACGAGGTGCGGGAGCTCGTGGGGCCCGGCACCGAGGTGGTGGACCTGACCGGGAAGCTGCTGCTCCCCGGTTTCCAGGACGCGCACGTGCACGCCGTGTTCGCCGGGATGGAGCTGGCCGAGTGCGATCTGACGGGGACCGTCGGCGTCGACGACTATCTGGAACTGGTCCGGGCGTACGCGGACGCGCACCCGGACCGGGAGTGGATCACCGGCGGCGGCTGGTCGATGGAGAGCTTCGACGGGGGGCTGCCGACCCGGCAGCTCCTCGACGCGGTCGTCCCGGACCGCCCGGTGCTGCTCTCCAACCGTGACCACCACGGCGCGTGGGCCAACACCCGGGCCCTCGAACTGGCGGGGGTCACCGCCCGCACCCCGGACCCCGCCGACGGCCGGATCGAGCGCGAGGCGGACGGCACCCCCAGCGGAATGCTCCAGGAGGGGGCGACGGCGCTGGTCGCGCACCTGGTCCCGGCGAGCACCCCGGCGGACCGGCTCGCCGGACTGCTGCGGGCCCAGCGGCTGCTGCACTCGCTGGGGATCACGGCCTGGCAGGACGCCATGCTGGGCAGCCTCGACGGCCGTCCGGACCCTTCGGACGCCTATGTGGCCGCCGCGCGGGACGGTTCGCTGACCGCCCGGGTCGTCGGGGCGCTGTGGTGGGACCGGGCGCGGGGCGCCGAGCAGATCCCGGAGCTGGTGGCGCGGCGCGGGTCGTTGAGCACGGGCCGGTTCCGCGCGGGCTCGGTGAAGATCATGCAGGACGGGGTGGCGGAGAACTTCACCGCCGCGATGACCTCGCCCTATCTGGACGGCTGCGGCTGCGCCACGGGCAACTCGGGGCTGAGCTTCGTGGACCCGGCGGCCCTGCGCGGCTACGTCACGGAGCTGGACGCGCTGGACTTCCAGGTGCACTTCCACGCGCTGGGCGACCGGGCGGTGCGGGAGGCGCTGGACGCGGTGGAGGCGGCGGTGGCGGCCAACGGGCGGCGGGGGAACCGTCACCATCTGGCCCACCTCCAGGTGGTGCACCCCGACGACCTCGGCCGGTTCGCCGCGCTCGGCGCGATCGCCAACATCCAGCCGCTGTGGGCGGCCCACGAGCCGCAGATGGACGAGCTGACGATCCCGTTCCTGGGCCCGGAGCGGTCGGCCTGGCAGTACCCGTTCGGCGATCTGCTGCGGGCGGGCGCCACGCTCGCGGCGGGCAGCGACTGGCCGGTGAGCAGCCCGGACCCGCTCGCGGGCGTCCACGTGGCGGTGAACCGGGCCGAGCCGGGCTCCCGCGACGGCCGGGTCTTCTATCCCGAGCAGCGGCTCGACCTGACGACGGCGCTGGCCGCCTACACCGCCGGGACCGCCCATGTGAACGGTCTCGACGACACGGGCAGTCTGCGCGTGGGCAACCTCGCCGACCTGGTCGTCCTGGACCGCGACATCCTGACGGCGCCGCCGGGGGAGATCGCGGAGGCCAGGGTCGAGCGGACCTATGTCGGCGGGCGGCTCGTGCACGGCGCCTGACCGGCCCTGAGCGAGGACGCCCGTACGTCGAGCCGGGTCGGGACGAGCGTCCCCGGGAGCTCCCGCCGCCCGTCCTCCAGGACCGCCACCAGATGGGCGACGCCCGCCTCCGCGACCGCCTCGGGCCGCAGGCTGAGCGTGGTCACCGGCGGTTCGGTGTGTGCCGCGGTGGCGTCCTCGCTCACACAGACGAGGAGCAGGTCGCCGGGGACCTCGTAGCCGTGGCGGAGGGCCGCCGCCAGGACCAGGGGCGGACTCGCCTCGGCCACGACCAGGAGGGCGTCGGGGCGTTCGTCCCCGGTGGCCGCCAGGGCGGTCTCGACGGCCCGGACGACCGGTCCGTTGCCCGGTGCGCCGACCCGTACGACCCGCTCCGGCAGGTTGTGGGCGGCGCACCAGGCGCGGTGGGCGGCGTACACCTCGGTGTGGAAGCGGGTCGTGCTGTCGGGGACGACGAGCACGGGCCGTGCGGAGCCCTGTTCCGCGAGGTGGTCGAGGGCTCCGCGCACGGCGGCGCCCGCGTCGACGTCGACCCAGTAGGTGCCGGGCCGTCCTTCGACGGAGCGGTCGCTGAAGACGGGGATGCGGGCGGCGACCAGGTCGTCCACGACCGCGTCGTCGGCGACGGGGTCGGCGACGATCACCGCGTCGAGGGACAGGTCGGCCCATTCGCCCTGCAGGGACCCGGCGGGCAGCAGCACCAGGGCGTAGCCGCGTCGCAGCGCGGTCGCCGAGGTGGCGGCGGTCAGCCGGGCGAAGTACGGCGACTCCAGGAAGGTCCAGGGGGCGTCGGCGAACTCCCCGATCACGTATCCGATCGACCGGGCCCGTCCCGCGCGCAGATGGCGTGCGGTGGCGTTGGGCCGGTAGCCCATTTCGCGCGCGGTCCCGCGGGCCCTCTCCCGGACTTCGGGGGAGAGCCTCCCGGTGCCGTTGAGCGCCGCCGAGACGGTCGTCTTGGACAGGCCCGCCTCGCGGGCCACGTCGATCAGGCGGACGCGCGGAAGGGGCCCCGAGGGCTGTCCGCCGTTCCGTGGGACTTCAGTCATGGAAACGATGCTGCCACCCTCACGACCTGCGGAGAACCGTTCCCGCAAAGCCTTGTGCGGGAACGTTCCCGCATCAATACTCGCTCCATCCCCCAGCGCCCGTCACTACACCCGTAAAGGGGTGGGTCCCCATGCGCGTGTCCCGCGTCATCGCCCTTCTGTCCTGTACCGCCGCCCTCGCGGCCACCACCGCCTGCTCCGGCGCCACCGTCCCGCAGGCCGGCGCGGGGGCCGGTGGCCCCGGAGCCGCGGTCACCCCGCTTTCCCCGCCCGCGCGGGGCCCCCTGGACTCGTTCACCTGGTCCCTGTACGCGGAGCCGTACACCCTCGACTACGCCCTCGCGTACGACTACCCGCCGAACACGGTCCTCGCCAACGTCTGCGAGCAGCTCTTCCGCGTCACCCCCGACCTGAGGATCGAGCCCGGACTCGCCCTCAAGTACACCCGGCCCGACCCGCGCACCCTCGTCTACACCCTGCGCCCCGGGGTGAGGTTCCACGACGGCACCACCATGACCGCCGACGACGTCGTCGCCTCCCTGAAGCGGCACACGGACCCGGAGACCGGCTCCCCCTGGGGCTCCGTCTTCAAGAACGTCGACGCGATCGAGAAGACCGGCCCGCTGGAGGTGACGCTCCGGCTCGGCAAGCCCGACATCCTGCTGAACGAGCTGATGGCCGCCTCCCCCGGCACCGTCGAGAGCGCCGCGTTCCTCGCCGAGGCGGGCAAGGACTACGGCACCCCCAAGGGCGGGGTCAACTGCACCGGGCCGTACGCCCTCGACTCCTGGTCACAGGGGTCCGCCATCACCCTGAGGAAGCACGACGCCTACTGGGACCCGAAGCTGTCCCCGAAGTCCCGCGCCGTGAAGTTCACCTTCATCGAGGACGTCGCCGCCCGCACCAACGCCTTCCGGTCCGGCACCGCCGACGGCGGCTACATGGTCCCCGCCTCCTCCCTCGGCCAACTGCGCGCCGGAGGCAGGGGCACGGTCCTCTTCGGCCCCAACACGGCCGCCTCGAACCTCGCCGTCCTCGACTTCCGCGGTCCGCTGCGCGACCTCCGGGTCCGCCGGGCGCTCTCCCTCGCCCTCGACCGGAAGAACATCATCAAGGCCGCCGCCGGTGGCGTCGGCGTCCCCGCCAAGGCCCCCGCCGCGCGCGGCGCCTGGGCACTGGCCCCCGAGAGAACCGCCGCGCTCTTCGACACCCTGCCCGAGCCGGTGTACGACATCGAGGCCGCGAAGAAGCTGGTCCAGGAGGCGGGCGTCACCGGGCGCACGGTCACGATCGCCACCAGCACCCTCTCGCCGGAGATCAGCGTCGTCGCCAACGCGGTGCAGGCCGCCGGACGCCGGATCGGCCTCGACGTACAGCTCAAGTCCGTCGCCCCGGAGGCGTACAGCAACATCTTCGTCGACCCGAGCGCCCGCGCCGGACTCGACCTCGTCATCACCAACGGCTACGACAACACGCCGGACCCGCTGGAGTTCTACCAGTACCTGCGCACCGGCGACTTCGGGAACTACGGCCGCTGGTCCAACGCCGAGTTCGACGTGGCCTTCGACCGCGCCAACGCCGAGCCCGACCCCGCGGCCCGCGCCGAGCGGACCGCCGAGCTCCAGCGGATCGCGATGGCCGAACTGCCGATCATCCCCGTGTACGAGGCCCCCTACTCGGTCTTCCTCGGCGAACGGATCACCGGCGCGCCCACCGGCATCGCCCAGCTGTACTACCCGTGGGCCGCGACGATCGGGGCCGCGAAGCGATGACCCGCTATCTCCTCGGACGGCTCGCCGGCCTGGTGTCGGTGCTGTTCGTGACCTCGCTCGTGGTCTTCGGCAGCATCCACCTGGCCCCGGGCGACCCGGTGTCGTTCCTGCTCCACGGCCGCCCCGCGAGCCCCGAGACGGTGGCCGCCCTGCGCTCCCAGTACCACCTGGACGACCCGCTGCCCACGCAGTACGCACGGTGGCTCGGCGGCGTCCTGAGCGGCGACTTCGGCACCTCCGCCCAGTTCCACCAGGACGTCGCGGGGCTCATCGGCTCCCGGCTGCCCGGCACCGCCCTGCTCGTCGGGTACGCGGCGCTGCTCGTCGCGGTCCTCGGCGTGGCCTCGGGCGTCCTCGCCGCACTGCGGCCCGGACCGCTGGACCGGGCGGTGCTCATGGGCACCGGTGTCGCCACCGCGACCCCGTCGTTCGTCACCGCCATCGTCCTGGTCTCCGTCTTCTCCGTACAGCTGGGCTGGTTCCCCGGGCCCGGCGGCACCCCCACCGGCTTCACCGAGCGCCTCCACCACCTGACCCTGCCCGCCCTGGCCCTCGCCCTGACCTTCGCCGGACTGCTGGCCCGGGTGACCCGCTCGGCCATGCTCGACGAACTCGGCCGGGAACACGTCGAGGTGGCGCGGGCCCGGGGCGTCCCCGGCCGGACCGTCATCCGCAAGCACGTGCTGCGCAACGCGCTGGGCCCGGTCGTCACCGTCGGCGGCACCATGCTCGCCGGGCTCCTCATCAGCACCTCCATCGTCGAGACCGCCTTCGACGTGCCGGGCCTCGGCTCGCTGCTCGTCCAGGCGGTCACCGCGAAGGACTTCGCCGTCGTCCAGGCGATCACCCTGCTCAGCGTGGCCGCGTTCGTCCTCGTCAACCTGGCCGTCGACCTCCTCGCACCCCTCATCGACCCCCGGCTCTCGCTCCACGGGGAAGGCTCCTCATGACCACCACCACCGCCCCGCCGGTGCCGTACCGCAGACCGGGTCTGCGCGGACTGCGCCTGCTCTCCCAGGGGCCCCTGTTCACCCTGTCGGTCGCGGTGCTCGCCGCGCTCGTCCTGGTCGCCCTGCTCGCCCCGGTCCTCTCCCCGTACGACCCCGAGGCCCTCGACCTGTCGGCCAGCCTCACCGGGACCAGCGGCGCCCATCTCCTCGGCACCGACCAGTCCGGCCGCGACATCCTGTCCCGGCTGCTGCACGGCGCCCGCACCGGGCTCCTCGGGCCGCTGCTCGTCGTCGCCGTGTCCACCCTGCTCGGCACCCTCCTCGGAGTGGTCGCGGCCTGGCGCGGGGGCTGGGCGGACTCCGTCCTGTCCCGCTCCATGGACATGGTCTTCGCGATCCCCGGGCTGCTCCTGGCGATCCTCCTCGTCTCCGTCGTCGGCTCCGGCATGACCGCCCCGGTGATCGCGATGGCCGTGGCCTACACCCCGTACGTGGGCCGGCTCGTCCGGGGCATCGCCCGGCAGGAGAAGGCCCGCCCGTACATCGAGTCGTACCGGGTGCAGGGCTGGTCCGGCTGGACCGTGTGCGTCCGGCACCTGCTGCCGAACATCGCACCGACCGTCTTCGCCCAGTCCGCGATGAACTTCGGCTACGCCCTGATGGACCTGGCCGCCCTCTCCTATCTGGGCTTCGGCGCCCAGCCGCCGACCGCCGACTGGGGCGCCATGATCAACGAGGGCCAGTCGGCCGTCCAGCAGGGGGCGATGCTGCCCGCCCTGGCCCCCTCGGTGTGCATCGTGCTCGCCGTGGTGGCGTTCGGCATCGTCGGCGAGGGGCTCGCCGACCGGATAGCGCGGCGGGAACGGTGAGCACCATGACAGAACGCACGGACCGGGCACCGGTCCTGGAGATCGAGGACCTCGGGGTCCGCCTCGACGGCGACCGGGCCGCCCGGCCGATCCTGGACGGCGTCACGCTGACCGTACGGCCCGGGGAGACCGTCGGCCTGGTCGGCGAGTCCGGCTCCGGCAAGTCCGTGGCCTGCCGGAGCGTCCTGGGCCTGCTGCCCTCCGGCGCCCACGTCTCCGGACGGATACGGGTCGCGGGACAGGACGTCCTCACCATGGACCGCGCCGCGCTGGCCGCGCTGCGGACCCGGCGGGTCGCCATGGTCTTCCAGGACCCGCGCGCCTCCGTCAACCCGCTGCGCCGTATCGGGGACTTCCTCACCGAGGGCCTGCGGGCCGCCGGGACACCCGCCGCCGACGCCACCGCCCGCGCGGTGGAACTCCTCGGAGCCGTCGGCATCCGCGACCCCCGGGGCGCGCTGCGCCGCCGCCCGCACGAGTTCTCCGGCGGGATGCTCCAGCGGGTCGTCATCGCCGCCGCCCTCGCCGCCGAACCGGCGCTGCTCGTCGCCGACGAACCCACCACCGCCCTCGACGTCACGACCCAGGCCGAGATCGTCTCGCTCCTCACCCGGCTGCGCGCCGAACGCGGCACCGGCCTCCTCTTCGTCACCCACGACCTCGAACTGGCCGCCGCGATCTGCGACCGGGTGTACGTGATGTACGCGGGCCGGATCGTCGAGACCCGGGGCGCCGACGAACTGTTCGACCGACCCCGCCACCCGTACACGGCCGGTCTCCTCGCCTGCGCGCCGAGCCTGGAGGCGGGCGCGCCGCCGCCCCGGCCGATCCCGGGGCGGCCGGTGTCCCTGGCCGAACGGGCGCCCGGCTGCGCGTTCGCCGCGCGCTGCGCCCACGCGGTGCCCCGCTGCACCGCCGAAGTGCCCGTCCTGGCCCGCCACGGCGACGGCCTCGCCGCCTGCCACCGCGCCGACGAAGGGATCACCCCGTGACCGACCGGACGAAGGAGGGCCTGGCCGTCACCGGCCTGCGCAAGCGGTACGGCGACCACCTGGCCGTCGACGACGTGTCCTTCACGCTCGCACCGGGCGCCTCGCTCGCCCTCGTCGGGGAGTCCGGCAGCGGCAAGACGACGACCGTCCGGATGCTGGTGGGGCTGGAGCGTCCGGACGGCGGGACGGTCCGGCTGGACGGCCGGGACCGTTCGGCCCGGCCGCGCGGCCGGGCCGAACGGCTGGCGCGGGCCCGCGAGATCCAGATGGTGTTCCAGGACCCGTACCTCTCGCTCGACCCCCGGGTGAGCGTCTCCGGCTGCCTGGACGAGGTGCTCCGGCTGCACACCGGCCTCGGCACGACCGCCCGGCGCGCCCGGGTCGCGGAGCTGCTGGACCAGGTGGGCCTCGGGGCCCGCGAGGCGACGGCCCTGCCCCGGGGCCTGTCCGGCGGGCAGCGGCAGCGCGTCGCCATCGCGCGGGCCCTCGCCGTGGAGCCCCGGGTGCTGGTCCTCGACGAGGCGGTCGCCGCGCTCGACGTGTCGATCCAGGCGCAGATCCTGGACCTGCTCGCCACGATCCGGCGGGAGGCGGGCATCTCGTACCTCTTCGTCACCCACGATCTGGCGGTGGTCCGGCACATCGCGGACGAGGTGATGGTCCTGAAGTCCGGTCAGGTCGTGGAGGCGGGCCCGGCGGACCGGGTGCTGGACGCCCCGGAGCACCCGTACACCCGGCTCCTCCTGGCCTCGGTCCCCCGCCGGGGCTGGTCCCCGGCGGGCCGCTGAGGGGCGGGGCGGCCGTACCGGACCCTGATGGGGGCCGCACCGGACTGACGGGGGGTGTCCGGTGCGGACTGACGGGGGGTCCGGTGCGGACCGACAGAGGGTGTCCGGTGCGGCTCAGTCCGTGAGCCGGGCCAGGACGGCCCGCATGGCCCGTTCCACGGCGGCGCGGGACTCGTCGGTGCGGTCGACGAGTTCGAAGGAGTGGCGGCCGTTCGGCACGTCCACGATCTCGACCTCGGCGCCGCTCGACGCGGCGGCGGCCAGGTACTCCTCGACCGTCGCCGCGAACGCCGGGTGTTCGCGCCCGGCCCGGGTCAGGACGAGCGGCGGTCCGGCCGCCGTGCCCGGCGCGGCGGCCGGCCGGAACCGGTCGTGCACGGCCCGCCAGCCGACGAGCGGCGCGAGGACGGGGTAGTTCGCGGCCAGGCAGCGCAGCCACGGCGGGGGCGCGGCGAGCCAGTCGGCCATCAGGAGCCCGCCGCCGGAGAAGAACCAGAGCGCTATCCGGTCGGCGTCCACCCGGGGGTCGGCGCGGACGGCGTCGACGGTCGCGGCGACGTCCTCGGCGGCCCGGGGGTAGTCGCCGAGGCCGTGCAGCCGGTGGTCCAGGGTCACCCCGATCGCGCCGAGGTCCGCCGCGTAGCGGCCGTAGCCGAGGTAGAACGGGGTGTCGCGCGGGGTGGGCCGCCGGTCGGCCTCGACGGGTCCGCCGTGGACGAAGACGATCGCGGGCCGGGGCCGGTCGCCGGACCGCGCCCCGGCGGGCAGATGCAGGTCGTGGCGGCCCGCGCGCTCGCGCGGCCCCTCGGGCACGTCCAGGAGGAACGGCAGGTCGTACGGGTCGGTGCCGGGGTCGGTGCCGGTGGGGCGCTCCGGCGCGGTGATCCGTTCGCCCTCCCCGGCCGCCGCCCGCAGCAGCACCCCGGCGAGCGCGGTGGGGTCGGAGAGCATCGGCCAGTGTCCGGTGGGGAGTTCGAGGAAGCGCATCCGCTCGTCGGCGAACGCCCGGAACTGCGGCGGGCCGGACGCGACGAGCATCCGCAGCAGGTCGAGGCTCGATCCGTTGCCGCCGCACAGGAGGCCGGTGACCGGCAGCGCCCCGGCCGCCCCGGCCGGGGGGAACGGCCGGGTGAGGGTGTCCGCCGGGTGCGGGACGGCCTCGCGCTCCAGCCGCTCCAGGGCCTCGGCGGGGAGGTCGGCCGTGCTGCCCCAGCGCTCCCAGCCGCCCGGCTCCGGCGGCGGTACGGTCGCGGCGCCGCCGGTGAGCAGGTCGCGGACCCCGGAGTCGGGCAGGGCGTCCACGGCGGCCTGTCCCTCCCGGGGCAGGAGCGTGTCGACGGCGACGATCCGGGCGACGCGTCCGGGGCGCGCTCCGGCGGCGGCGTACGCCGGGTGGAGCCCGTATCCGTGTCCGACGAGGACGACCTCGGGGGCGTCGAGCCGGTCGAGGAGCCGCACGAGGAAGTCGGTGTGCGCCTCGGGACCGACGCGCCCGGGGACGGCGGGGGCGGTGTCTCCGGTACGGGGTTCAGCGGCTCCCGTACGGAGGTCACCGGTGCCGGGGGCGGTCGCTCCCGTACGGGAGGTGCCGGTTCCGGTTCCGGTACGGGGGACGGCGGGCCCCGCGCCCGTGTCCCCGTCCGCCACGCCCGCGCCACCGCTCCCCGGACGGGCGTCGCCGTCCCCCGGCTCGGGGCCGAGGCCCGGCAGGGTCACCGGGTGGGCCTCCGCGCCCTCGGCCCTCAGCGCGGCGGCCGTCGCGTCCCACACCCGGCCGTCGGTGAAGGCACCCGGCACCAGTACGAAAGCGGTCATGTCCGTCTCCTCGTCTCTCACGGGCCCCTCGCGGCGGGGCCGTCTCCCCGGAGCCGTCGGGCGGCCCCGGGGCGGCCACCGTAGGAACTCCCCCTGCGGGAGATTCAAGGCCGGAGCGGTGGCGCACACTGGAGCCGACCGACAGAGGTGTACGCGGGCCCCGGGCCCGAGGGGGGATCACGTCGTGCCGATCGACGGGCTGTGGAGCATCGGTGAACTGGCCGAGCGCGCCGGGGCCACCGTGAAGACCGTGCGCCACTACTCCGACCGGGGGCTGCTGCCGGAGGCCGGGCGCAGCTCCGGCGGGCACCGCCGGTACGGGCCGGAGGCGCTCGACCGGCTCCTCCTCATCCGCTCGCTGCGCGCCCTCGGCCTGCCGGTGCCCGAGGCGGGGCGGGCCCTGGACGGTCCCGAGGCCCTGGAGGAGGCCGTGTCGGGGCAGTTGCGCGAGGTGGGCGACCGGCTGGCGGAGCTGCGCTGGCGGGAGGCGTCGCTGCGGCTGGTGCGGGAGGCGCCGGAGGAACGGCGGAGCGAGCGGTTGCGGCTGCTCGGCGCGGTGCCCGTGCCGCCCGACACCACGGTGCTCGCCCGGTTCTGGCGCCGTGTCCTGCCGGTGCGGCTGCCGGGCCGGGTGGTGTCGTCGGTCCTCGACGCGGTGGTGCCGGGCACCCCTGCGGAGCCGACGCCGGAGCAGGTCCTGGCCTTCGCCCGGCTGCACGCGCTGGTGTCCGGGGCGGGTCTGGGTCCGGCGGAGCTGCGGACGGCCCGGCCGCTGCCGGACGGGGAGTACCGGCCCGCCGTGCTGTACGAGGGTCTGACCGAGGTGTACGGGGCGGCCTGGGACGCGGTGCGGACCGGGCGGGACGCGGCGGGGGCGGGGGTCCTCGACGGGTTCGTCGCCGCCTACGCGCGGGCGCTCGGGGTCCGTGACACCCCGGCGTTCCGGGTCCGGCTGACGGAACTGCTCGCCGCGCACGAGGGGCCCCTGATGGTCCGTTACTGGAAGCTGGCGCCCGTGCTGTTCGGCCCCGACGAGCCGGTCCTCGGGCTGCTGCACCACCGGCTCGGCGCCTCGCTGCGGGTCCAGGTCGGTGAGCTGACCGCCTGAGGTCTCCCCGGCCCCGGGGGCACGGCCCACCGGGCGGCCGGGTCCAGCGCCCGGAGGCGATCCCGCGCCCGCGTGCCTCCGGCGCGGTCCGGTGGCCGACCCGTACGGCTTCCGGGTCCGTGCCGGTCGTGGGGGCTTCCCCGAGGGCGGGCCGGGGCCGCCCATGACCGGACCCCGTACGCGTCGGGTCGTGGGTGGTCGTACCCGGGCGTGTGGTGATCGGCGGCAGTCGGGGGAACGGGAGCGTGCGGGGCGGCGGAGAGGGGAAGGGGCGCACGGCGCACGCAGCGCGCTGGACGACGAGGAGGTGGTGCCGGTGTCGGGGCCGACGACCGGGAAGACGGTGGGAGCGCCGTGCTGGCTGGGTCTGACCGCACGCGATCTGGAGGCGGCGGAGCGGTTCTACGGGGCGGTGCTCGGCTGGACGTTCCGGCGGGGCGAAGGGGAGCGCGCGTACGCGGTGGGTGAGCGGGACGGGGTGCCGGTGGCCGGGATCGCGGGGGTGGCGGCGGAGCTGTCGGTGCCGGTGGCGTGGACGGCGTTCTTCGCCGTGGCCGACGCCGACGCGGCGGTGGCGCGCGTGCGGGAGCGGGGCGGCACGGTGGGGGTGGGCCCGGTGCCCTTCCCGCCGCGCGGGCGGGCGGCGCTGGCGACGGACCGGGAGGGGGCGTCGTTCGGGGTGTGGGAGGGGCGGACGGAGACCCCCTGGCACCTGGGTGAGCGGACCGCGCCCGCGTGGCTGGAACTGCACACCCGGGACGCCTTCGAGGCGGCCGTGTTCTACGGGGAGGTGTTCCGCTGGGCGGACGGCGGGCCGGGGGGATTCGAGGTGTCGTACGAGGAGGACAAGGTGGTGCTGCGGCACGACGGCGAGGCCGTCGCCCGGTTGAACAGCGGTCCCGTGGAGGCCACCGCCCCGCAGCCGCAGTTGCGTCCGCGCTGGCTCGTACGGTTCCGGGTGCCCGATCCGGAGGCGGCGCGGGAGGCGGTCGTGGCGCACGGTGGTTCGGTGGTGCCGGGCGGGGACTGGGGCGGGGTGCGCGGGTCCGCCGGGCGCGGGCCGGTGGTGGTGCGCGATCCGGAGGGCGCGCTCTTCACCCTTGAGGCGGCCGGGCCGCACTCCTGAGGCGCCCGGCCGTCGCCCGGCCCCGCGCCCTCGGGCGATGGCCGGGGACGCGGGGCCGGGCGGGGCTGACCGGAGCCGGTCGGGCGGCGGCTCGTTCGGTGACGGTCCCGCGTACGGCGGTGGCGACGGCCCCCGCCCGGCCGGGCGGCGGGGCCGGGTCGGCGCCGGGTTCGCCGCACTCGGCCAGGGTGGCGACGAGGTCGCGGGCGATGCGTCCGGGGCCCTGCGGGCGGATGCGGCGGTTGCGCAGGACCGTCATGCCGTAGCGGAGTCGGCTGAGGGCGGTACCGGACGAGGGGGCTCCTGACGCGGCCCGTGCTCGGGCGGGACGCCGGACGCCGGGCCGTTCAGGCGGTGGCCTCCGTGGCGGTGCGCGGCGCGGCCCCGGGGTCCGTGCCGGTACGGGTGTCGGCGGGACCGGCCGCCGGACGGGTGGGGATGAGCGCGGCGACGGCGGCGGCCACCAGGCCGACTCCGCAGCCGATGAGCACGGCGACGCGGAAGGCGTTCTCGGAGGGCAGGGCGTGGCCGCCGAGGGTGGTGGTCATCTGGGCGAGGACCACGCCGATGACGGCGGCGGAGACGGAGGTGCCGATGGAGCGCATCAGGGTGTTGAAGCTGTTCGCGGAGGCGGTCTCCTCCTGGGGGACGGCGCCCATGATGAGGGCGGGCATGGCCCCGTAGGCGAGTCCGACGCCGGTGTTGCAGACGAGGGTGACGAGCAGCAGGCCCCAGGTGCTGCCCATGAGGACGAACGCGGAGCCGTATCCGGCGGCGATGACGAGGGCTCCGAGGGAGAGCGTCACCTTGGGGCCGCGGGCGGCGGAGAGCTTGGCGCCGAGCGGGGCGAGGGCCATCATCATCAGGCCCGCGGGCGCCATCCACAGGCCCATGGCCATCATCGACTGGCCGAGTCCGTAGCCGGTGGCCTCGGGGAGCTGGAACAGCTGGGGGACGACCAGGGACTGGGCGTACATGGCGAATCCGACGAGGATCGACGCCAGGTTGGTCATGAGGACGACCGGGCGGACGGTGACCCGGAGGTCGACGAGGGGTTCGGCGATACGCAGTTCCCAGACGCCCCAGCCGAGCAGGACGACGGCGGCGACGGCGAAGAGGCCGAGGGTGGTGCCGCTGCCCCAGCCCCAGGTCGCGCCCTTGGAGACGGCGAGCAGCAGGGCGACGAGTCCGACGCCGAGACCGAGCGCGCCGAGGAGGTCGAAGCGTCCGGCGGCGGGAGTGCGGCGGCCGGCGGGGGCGACGCGCCAGATGAGGACGCCGACGAGGGCGCTGAGTCCGGCGGCGACCCAGAAGAGCACCCGCCAGCTGGCGTTCTCGGCGACGGCGGCGGAGAAGGGCAGGCCGAGGGCGCCGCCGACGCCCATGGAGGCGCTCATGAGGGCGATGGAGCCGCCGAGCCTCGCGGGCGGGAGGATGTCGCGGAGCAGGCTGATGCCGAGCGGGACGACGCCCATGCCGAGGCCCTGGAGTCCGCGTCCGACGATCATCGGGACGAGGGAGGAGGCGAGGGCGCAGACCACGGAGCCGACGACGAGCGGGACCACCGAGACGAGCAGGACGCGCCGCTTGCCGAGGGTGTCGCCGAGGCGTCCGGCGACGGGGGTGGCGACGGCGCCCGCCAGGAGGGTGGCGGTGATCACCCAGGAGGCGTCGGCTGCGGTGGTGCCGAGCAGCCGGGGGAGGTCGCCGATGAGCGGTACGACCAGGGTCTGCATGAGCGCGGCCACGATGCCCGCGAGCGCGAGGACGCCGACGACGCCTCCTGGTCGGGCGTCGGGCTTGGTGACGTCCACGTGTTCTCCCTCTTGCTCATCACGACTGGCTTCCACGACCGTCTTCCACGCCTGCTCCGCCGCTGTTCCGGGGCTGCTTCCGAGCCGCTCCCGAGCCGCTTCCGAAGCGCTTCCGAGGTCTTTCTATGCATGATGCACATTAATTGCCGCATACACAAGTTATGTATGATGCACAGGTCGTCGCCTCAGGAGAGAATGTGCCCATGGACAAGCCCGTGGACAAGCCCACCCGTCTGGTCGAGTTCGAGACCATGCTGCTCGGGCGGCACGCCCACCTCTACGCACCCCGCTCCCGGATGGGCGGCGGCAATCTCGACCGCAGCGCCTACGTCCTGCTGAGCCGCATCCACATCCACGGACCGATGTCCATCGGGCAGCTCAGCGAGGCCTTCGGGCTCGACGCCTCGACCCTCAACCGGCAGACGGCCGCGATGCTCCGCGCCGGGGTCGTGGAGCGCATCCCCGACCCGGACGGCGGCATCGCCCGCAAGTTCCGCATCACCGAGGAGGGCGAGCGGCGCCTCGAAGACGACCGCACCGCCAACATCGCGGGCCTCGAACGGGTCATGGAGCACTGGACGCCCGAGGACGTGTCCCGGTTCGCCGAGTTCCTCGAACGCTTCAACCGGGACATCGAGCGGCTCGAAGGCCGCCCCTGGCCGCGCCCCTGAGGAGCCATCACCCCACGACGACCCCCGGCCCCGCGTCCGGCCACCGCCGCCCCGGACGCCCTCGGGTCGCCCGGGGCGACCGGGGTGCCCGGGTCGCCCAGGGTGCCCGACCGGGGCCGCCGACCGTCCCCGAAGTCCGACCCGCCCGTTCAGGCCGCCGTTCAGACCGCCGCGCGCCCCCCGGCGGCCCCCGCGACGAAGCCCGTGCCCACCGCCACCGACGACGGCGAGGGCGAGGGCCACGACCGGGCCGGAGCGCCCCCGCACAGGGAGCGCGAGCACTCCGGCGAGCAGGTCGGCGACACGGCGGATGCCGGTAACTCCGCGCGTGGAGCGCGAGCCCCTCATGGAGCACGCACAGGGGCGCGGGCAGCGTCACCGGGCGGGTCTTCCCGCATTCCGGACGTTGATCACCGAAGCGCACCACATCACCCCCGAACCCTTTACGCCAGGATCCGGCGGCGGTAACTTCCGGCCGATGCAAGATGTTTCCGCAATTTTCCGTATGCGTTTCCAACAGTGTCGGCCCCTGCCCGGGGAGAGCTCTGTCCGGTGACGCTCGGCCCTGTCTGGAGATCCGGATGACCCCCACCCGCAGACGGCTTCCGGGCCGCGCGGCGACCGCCCTGGCGGTCGCCGCAGGCGTCCTCGGCCTGATGACCGCGCCCGGCGGCGGCGCGCCCTCCCCCCGTACGGCGCCGGTCGCCGCCACCGCCGACGCCACGGCCACGGTCTTCTACTGGACGAAGACGAAGAACTGGGCGCGGTACAACCTGCACTACGCGCCCGACGGCGGTTCCTGGACCACCGTCCCCGGCACGGCCATGGAGCCCGCCTGCCCGGACTGGGTGAAGAAGACCGTCCCCCTCGGCCCGGCCGCCGGGCTCCGGGCCACCTTCAACGACGGCGGCGGCACCTGGGACAACAACGGCGGCCGGAACTACGCCCTGGGCACCGGGAGCGTCACCGTCAAGGACGGGGCCGTCGCCCACTCCGACCCGTGCGGCGACACCGGACCGACTCCGGGTCCGGGCGCGAGGGCGACCGTCTACTACTCGACCGAGGCGCTCGGCTGGTCCACGGCCAACATCCACTACCAGCCGGTCGGCGGCGCCTGGACGAGCGTGCCCGGCGTCGGGATGCGGGCCGCCTGTCCCGGCTGGTGGAAGCAGGAGATCGACCTCGGCACCGCCACCGGGCTCAGGGCCGCCTTCAACAACGGCAACGGCACCTGGGACAACAACCGGGGCTCCGACTACGCGCTGGGCACCGGCGTCAGCACCGTACGGAACAACGTGGTGACGGCGGGCGCGAGCGACCCGTGCGCCGCCGAGACGCCCGACACCCTGCCGCCGACCGCGCCCGCGCGGCTCAGCGCCCGGCCCGACGGCACCTCCGTCCTGCTCACCTGGGACGCCGCCACCGACGACAGGGGCGTGACGAAGTACCAGGTCACCCGGGTCGGCGGCAGCGGCACGGTCGTGACCGACACCTCCTCCACCGTCCACTCGGACACGGGGCTCGCCGAACGGACCGCGTACACCTACACGGTGCGGGCCGTGGACGCGGCGGGGAACGTCTCCGCCGCCTCCGCCCCGGCGACCGCCACCACCGGCGACGCCCCCGCGACCCCCGCCACGGGCAGGCCGCTCGGGACCGACCCCCGCAAGGACCCGATCTACTTCGTCCTCACCGCCCGCTTCAACGACGGCGACCCGGCCAACAACCGGGGCGGCGGCCAGCACGTGAAGTCGGGCAACGCGGCCAACGACGACCCCATGTTCCGGGGCGACTTCAAGGGCCTCATCCAGAAGCTCGACTACGTCAAGGGGCTGGGCTTCTCCGCGCTCTGGGTGACCCCGGTCGTCCTCAACCGCTCGGACTACGACTACCACGGCTACCACGGCTGGGACTTCTACCGGGTGGACCCGCGCCTGGAGTCCGCCGGAGCCTCCTACCAGGACCTGATCGACGCGGCCCACGCCAAGGGCATGAAGATCTACCAGGACGTCGTCTACAACCATTCCTCCCGCTGGGGCGCCAAGGGCCTGTTCACACCCACCGTGTACGGCGTCCGGGACGCCCAGTGGAGCTGGTACTACGACGAGAAGCAGCCCGGCTTCGAGTACGACGGTCTGACGGTCGACCCGAAGTCCGGCAAGTCGCACTCCAACGGGGACCTGTGGTCGACGGCCGAGCCGACCGGGAACACCTGCGTGAACTGGGGTAAGCCGACCGGCGGGAAGAGCGCCGAGGGCTACACCGTCTACAACTGCCAGTGGCCGAGCCCGACGTCCGGCATGTTCCCCAAATCGCTCTACCACCAGTGCTGGATCGGCAACTGGGAGGGCGAGGACTCCCGTTCCTGCTGGCTCCACGAGGACCTGGCGGACTTCGACACGGAGAACACGGCCGTCCAGAACTATCTGATCGGCGCGTACGACAAGTACATCGACATGGGCGTGGACGGCTTCCGCGTCGACACCGCCGTCCACATCCCGCGCACCACCTGGAACCGGCGCTTCCTGCCCGCGATCCAGGAAAGGGTGACACAACGTCACGGAGCGGAGGCAGCGAAGAACTTCTTCGTCTTCGGCGAGGTGGCCGCCTTCGTCAACGACAAGTGGAACCGGGGCTCGGTGAACCACTCGGCGCAGTTCTACACCTGGAAGGAGCGCAAGGAGTACGACGCCGACGACACCAGGGCAGCCCTGGAGATGTACGAGTACGAGCAGCGGCAGGGCACCGGGAACCAGCCCACCTCCACCAACGCCTTCCTCGCCGGGAACAGTTACCACACCCCCGACCGCAGCCGGTTCTCGGGCATGAACGTCATCGACATGCGGATGCACATGAACTTCGGCGATGCGCAGAACGCCTTCTCCAACGGCAAGGACTCCGACGACAGTTACCAGGACGCCACCTACAACGTCGTCTATGTCGACAGCCACGACTACGGCCCCAACAAGTCCAGCGAGCGGTACGCGGGCGGCACCGACGCCTGGGCCGAGAACATGTCCCTGATGTGGACCTTCCGCGGCATCCCGACGCTGTACTACGGCTCCGAGATCGAGTTCCAGAAGGGGAAGAAGATCGACTGCGGGCCCGGTTGTCCGCTCGCCACCACCGGCCGCGCCTACTTCGGCGACCATGTCGCGGGCTCCGTCACCGCCAGTGACTTCTCCCAGGTCTCCGCCGCCTCCGGGGCGGTCGCCACCACCCTGCGACAGCCCCTGGTCAAGCACGTGCAACGGCTCAACCAGATCCGCCGGGCCGTCCCCGCGCTCCAGCTGGGCCAGTACTCCACCGAGGGCGTCTCCGGCGCGATGGCGTTCAAGCGCCGCTACACCGCCGCCGGTACGGACAGCTTCGCGCTGGTCACGGTCTCGGGCGGGGCCACCTTCACCGGAGTCCCCAACGGCACGTACGCGGACGCCGTCACCGGCGACGTCCGTACCGTCACCGACGGCACCCTCGTGGTCGCCGCGCCCGGCAAGGGCAACCTGCGGGTGTACGTGCTCGGCGGCACCGGCCGGATCGGCGACCCCGGTCCGTACCTCAAGTAGCCCTCGGTGACGGGGTGGACGGCGCACTGAAGGGCGCCGTCCACCCGTCACCGGTCGCGCCGCGCCGACCCGCGTCACCCTGTGTGCGGTCAACAGTGCGTAACGCGAACAGACTTCTCGGGCAGAACCCTTCCCTCCGGTCCGTGATTCTGGGATCTTGCGTCCACCCCACACATCACAGGACCCGGCGGGCGCCACCCGCGCCACCGGGTCATCGGAGGACGCATTGTTTTCCCACATATCCAGCCGGTTGAGAACGTCGGCCGTCGCCGTCGCCGCCCTCGGAACGGCCGTGGCCCTCGCCACTCCCGTCCACGCGGCCCCCACGGACACCGCGCCCGTCGCCCCCCGTTCCGCGACGGCGGCGCAGCCCGCCCCGGCGGCGAAGGCGGCGGCGCCCGCCGCCTGGGCCGCGGGCACCCGCGCCTATCTGGTGATCACGGCGCCCGGCGGCACCGCCGCGGTGAGCGGCGCCGTGGCGACCAGCGGCGGTTCGGTCTTCGCCACGTACGACGCGATCGGCGTGATCGTGGCGCACTCGACGTCCACGACGTTCGCCTCCTCGATGCGCGCCGTCGGCGGTGTCCAGCAGGTCGGGGCGACCCGGACCTCGGACGTCCCGGCCGACGCCTACAACCCGGCGCTCCCGGCGAACCCGGCGCAGTCGGCGACGACGCTGACCGAGTCCAACCGCTGGGACATGACGCAGATCAAGGCCGAGCAGGCCTGGGCCGTCACCACCGGTTCGGCCTCGGTGAAGGTCGGCATCCTCGACACCGGCGTGGACGACCAGCACCAGGACATCGCGCCCAACTTCAACGCCGCCGACTCGGCCTCCTGCGCCTACGGCAAGGCGGACACCCGCGCCGGTGCCTGGCGGGACGTCGGCACCCACGGAACGCACGTCGCGGGCACGGTCGCGGCGGCGAAGAACGGCAAGGGCGTCATCGGCGTCGCGCCCGGCGTGAAGATATCCTCGGTCCGCATAGCGGAGCCGACCAGCAGCCTGTTCTTCGCGGAGAACACGATCTGCGGCTTCGTCTGGGCCGGTGACCACGGCTTCAAGGTCACCAACAACAGCTACTACACGGACCCGTGGCAGTTCAACTGCCCGGACAACGTGGACCAGGCCGCCATCATCGAGGGCGTCCGCCGGGCGCAGGAGTACGCCGAGGGCAAGGGTTCGCTCCAGGTGGCCGCCGCGGGCAACTCCAACTACGACCTGGCGAACAAGACGACCGACTCCGAGAGCCCCAACGACTCGACGCCGGTCACCCGCACCATCACCAACGCGTGCATCGACATCCCGACGGAGCTGCCGGGCGTGGTGACGGTCGCCGCGCAGGGCAGCGGCGGCGCCAAGTCCTCGTACTCGAACCTCGGCAACGGCGTGATCGACATCGCGGCTCCGGGCGGTGACGGCGCCACCGGCGTCTACTCGACGCTCCCCGGCGGCAAGTACGGCACGATGAGCGGCACGTCGATGGCGTCCCCGCACGTCGCGGGTGTCGCCGCGCTGATCGCGAGCGTGAACCCGACGTTCACCCCGGCGCAGATCCGGGACCAGTTGGGCGTTCAGGCCACGGACCGGGCGTGCCCCTCGGACACCCGCTGCAAGGGCACCACGGCGAAGAACGGATTCTTCGGCGAGGGGGCGGTCGACGCCCTGAAGGCCGTCGGCGGTACGACCCCGCAGCCCGGGGCGTACTTCGAGAACCTCGCGGACGTCACGATCGTCGACAACGCGACGGTCGAGAGCGCGATCACGGTCAGCGGTGTGACGGGCAACGCCCCGGCCGCCCTGAAGGTGGGCGTGGACGTCAAGCACACCTACATCGGTGACCTGAAGATCGACCTGGTGGCGCCGGACGGCACCGTGTACGTCCTGCACAACCGGACGGGCGGCGGTACGGACAACATCCTCCAGACCTACACCGTCAACGCCTCGTCCGAGGTGGCGAACGGCGTGTGGAAGCTGCGCGTGAACGACAACGCGGCACAGGACTCGGGCAAGATCGACGCCTGGAACCTCACCTTCTAGCAGCGTGCGACCCCCGGACGGGGCCGGAGCCGACAGGCTCCGGCCCCGTTCGCGTGTCCGGCCGGTGCCGCCGTCGAACTCTCCCCGGAGAATTGGTCCTTACCGAGGGGTAGGCCCGTAAGGGGCCCTTGTTATACGTTCCATCCAACAAGCTTGCTAGACACGATGTCTAACAAGAGCCCGGACCGGCGCACCCGCGACCCGAGGAGCCGCACCATGGCAAGGAGCACCGCCCGCACCGGCGGCCCCGACCAGGACGACGTCGCCGAGCGGCTGCTCTCTTCGGCCGCCAGGCTCTCGTACGACCCCGCCGTCGAGGTCGACTGGGACACCCCGCTCGACAAGGACTTCCACGGCCAGAGCCCCGAGTGGAACAGCCTCTACGGCACCGCGTACTGGCGGGAGATGACCGAGGAGCGGCGCAAGGAGCTGACCCGGCAGGAGTCCGCCTCCGTCGCCAGCACCGGCATCTGGTTCGAGATGATCCTCCAGCAGATGGTGCTCCGCGACATCTACCTCATGGACCACACCGACCCCCGGTTCCAGTGGGCCCTCACCGAGATCGCCGACGAGTGCCGGCACTCCATCATGTTCGCCCGCGGCTCCCGGAAGCTCGGGGCGCCGCCCTACCGGCCCCGCCGCACGGTCCTCGAACTCGGCCGCCTCATCAAGACCTTCGGCTTCGGCGAGGCCGCGTACGCGGGCATCCTGGTCGCCGAGGAGGTCCTCGACGTCATGCAGCGCGACTGGATGCGCGACGAGCGGGTGGTCCCCTTCGTCCGCACGATCAACAACATCCATGTCGTCGAGGAATCACGGCACATGAGGTTCGCCCGGGACGAGACCCGCCGCCGCCTCGCCCGCGCGAGCCGCGCCCGCCGCCACTTCCAGGCACTCGTGGTCGCCGTCGCCGCGTACCACATCGTCACCAGCCTGGTGAACCCCGAGGTGTACGAGCGCGCCGGGCTCGACCCGGAGCGCGCCCGCCGCGAAGCCGCCGCGAACGAGCACTACAAGGCGCGGCTCCGCGCCAGTTGCGCCGGACTGATGGGCTTCCTCTCCGACGTCGGCATGTTGACCCGTCCCGCGCTCTTCTTCTACCGGCGCGCCCACCTCCTCTGAACCGGCCCGCGGCACGGACGGACCGACGAGCAGCCCCGACGAGCGGAGCGGAGCCGACACCATGGCCTACGCCATCACCCAGACCTGCTGCACCGACGCCACCTGCGTCGCCGTCTGCCCGGTCGCCTGCATCCACCCGGCGCCCGGGGAACCCGGCTTCGGCACCACGGAGATGCTGTACGTGGACCCCCGGTCCTGCATCGACTGCGGTGCCTGCGCCGACGCCTGCCCGGTGGACGCGATCCTCCCCGTGGACCGGCTGACCGGACCGCTCGCCGCGTACGAGGGGATCAACGCGGCCCACTACGCGGACCGGCCGCCCGCCCCTCCCGCCGCCCCGCCCACCTTCCACTCCTGGGGGGAGCCCGCCTTCCCCCGCTCGCTGCCCTCCGACTTCACACCGCTGCGCGTCGCCGTCGTCGGCACCGGGCCCGCGGGCCTGTACGCCGCCGAGGACCTGCTCCTCCACACCCCGTCCGAGGTGACGCTGATCGACCGGCTGCCGGTGGCCGGAGGACTCCTCCGCTACGGCGTGGCGCCCGACCACCCCGCCACCAAGGGCGCCGGGGAGGCCTTCGCCCGCTTCCACTCCCACCCCCGGGTACGGCTGAGGCTCGGGGTCCGGATCGGCCGGGACGTGACCGCCGGGGAACTCTCCGCACACCACGACGCCGTGGTGTACGCGGTCGGCGCGCCCGCCGACCGGCGGCTCGGCATCCCCGGCGAGGACCTGCCGGGCAGCGTCTCCGCGACCTCCCTGGTGTCCTGGTACAACGCCCACCCCGAGACCGGCCCGGACGCCGTCCGGCTCCCCTCCCCCGCCGCACGGGTCCTCGTCGTCGGCAACGGCAACGTGGCCCTCGACGTCGCCCGCGTCCTCCTCTCCGACCCGGCCGTCCTCGCCCGCACCGACATCGCCGACCACGCCCTGGCCGCCCTGCGCACCGACCCCGTCCGCGAGGTCGTCCTGCTGGCCCGCCGGGGCCCCGGGCAGGCGGCGTACACGACCTCCGAGCTCCTCGCCCTGCGGCACCTGCCGGGCGTCGACCTGGTCGTCGACGACCACGACCCGCGCACCGGCGCGGCCGTGGACGCCGCCGGGACCGGGGAGAAGGCCGCGCTGCTCCACGGCGTCGCCCGCGAGCCGGTGGACTGGGCACGGCCCCCCGCGCCCGGCCGCCGCCGGATCGTCCTCCGCTTCCACTCGGCTCCCGTCGAAGTGCTCGGCGGGGACTCCGTCCGCGCGGTCCGGGTCACCGGCGGAAGCTCCCCCTCGGGTACGGAGATCGGGGTGGGGCTCCTCGTCCGCGCCATCGGCCACCGGGGCGTCCCGCTGCCGGGGCTGCCCTTCGACGAGACCACCGGAACGGTGCCGCACACCGCCGGGCGCGTCACCGGGCTGCCCGGGAGCTACGTCGTCGGCTGGATCAAGCGCGGTCCCACCGGAGGCATCGGGGCCAACCGGAGCTGCGCCGGAGAGACGGTCGGAAGTCTCCTGGCGGACGCGGTCGGCGGCGCGCTGCCGACGCCCACGGGCACCGAGAGGGAGTTCCGCAGGCTGGTCAGGAGCCGCGGCGGGCAGGTGGTCGACGCGCGGGGCCTCGCGGCCATCGAGCGGACCGAACGGGCGAGGGGCCGGGCGGCGGGGCGTCCCCGGGTCAAGCTGGCCACGGTTCCGGAGCTGCTCGCGGCGGCGCGGCGCGGCCGGTGGCGGCCCGGGGGCTGATCACGGACGTACGGGCCCGGCCCGGCCGCGCGGCGGGGGGGCGTCGGGCCGCGAGGCCCGGTCGAGGGACCGGGACCGGCCGAGGCGGTCCGGTGCCACTCCGGTGACGGTCCTGGGACCGGCGGCCGAAGCTCTTCCCGCGGGCTCCCGGGTGATCAGTCAGTGATCAGTCAGTGATTCAGTCGGCGGTCAGGAGGGGCCGGGATGCCGGTCGTACCGGGAGCGTCGAGCGACCTGTCCGCCGTACGGCCCACGAGCCATGTCGGTCACGGGGGCGGCCGTGCGCGGCGCGCGCGGGCGGTGTCCGCCCGCGACGCCCCGCGTCGGCCGTGCCCGCGTCCGCGGACGGGCCGCTCAGGACTTCCGGCGCGGCTTCCCGCCGGTGCGGCCCTTCCCGGAGCCGCCGGTGCCGCCGCCCTTGCGGGCCGCGGGCCGCCCGGCCGTCCGGGAGCCCCCGCCGGGCTTCCCCGACCGGGCGGGGTCGGTCTGCTTCCGGCCGCCGCCCTTCCGCTCCTTCGGCTGCTTCTGGCCCTTCAGGGCCTCGGCGCGACGCCCCCGGGTGCTGTTCACGGTGCGGCCCCGCACGATCCCGATGAACTCCTCCACCAGGTCGGGCGCCTCGTCGGCGGCGGGCCAGGCGAGACCCACCCGGGACTGGGCGACGTCCACGAGCGTCCGGTAGGTGAGGTCCTTGCGGTGGTGCAGCCGGGCCACGGACTGCGGGACCGCGAGCACGCCCACGCCCGCCGCGACCAGCTCGATCGCGTCGGCGGTGGTCGCCGGGCGCTCGTTCGCCGCGAGGCCCGGCGGCCGTTCCCAGCCCAGGGTGTCGTCGAGGGGGTGCAGCACCAGTTCCCCGGCGAGGTCGTCCGCCGTGAGCTCCTCGGCGGCGGTGAACGCGTGGTCCTTGGGGACGACCACGACCGTGGTCTCCGTGTAGAGCGGGATCGCGCTGAGGTCGTCGCCGTCGACGGGGAGCCGGACAAGCCCGGCGTCGGCCGTGCCGTCCCGGAGCGCCCCGAAGGCCTCGGCGGGCGTCACGGGGAGCAGCCCGAGGGACACGTCGGGCAGCCGCTCGTGCCAGACCCGCACCCACTTCGAGGGGGTCACCCCGGGGACGTACGCCAGCCGGAAGGAGGGGGCGCCGGAGGGGGAATCCGAAGCGAGGTCTGAGGGGGGAGCGTCCGAGCCTGTCACTCCGCCAGGTTACCGGTAGCAGCCGTGGTCGGAGTTCGTCCGGGCGATCGATACCCTTGACCCATGACGTCGCACCAGAGCACCCAGACGATGAAGCCCGCCACCGCGGCGAAGAAGCTGGGTGTGTACCTCGAGGCCACCCCCGCCGATTTCCAGGAGGGTGTCGTCTCGCGCTCCGAGCTGAACGAGCTCCAGTCGAACCCGCCCGCCTGGCTCCAGGAGCTCCGCAAGAACGGCCCGCACCCCCGTCCGGTGGTCGCGCAGAAGCTGGGCGTCTCCATCGCCGGTCTCGCGCGCGGAGGCATCACCGAGCCCCTCACCACCGAGCAGATCGAAGCCCTCAAGCAGGAGTTCCCCGAGTGGCTGCGCAAGGAGCGCAACACTCAGCTGGAGGTCCGCAAGGAGACCGTCCGCATCAAGGAGCGCGACGCGGAGCGGGCCACCCGCCAGCAGGAGGCCTGACCCTCTCCCCCGGGACCGGCCGCGGCCGGTCCTGACCGGTGTGGCGGACGGGCGCGCGCGGGAGGCATTCCCGCATGAGTGACACGAGCACCGCGCCCGAGCCGCCGGTCGTCGTCGGCGTGGACGGTTCCGCGCACAGTCTGCGGGCCCTGGAATGGGCCCTGGGTTCCGCCGAGCGCCTGGGATCGCCGCTGGTCGTGGCCCACGTACGGTCCGGCGCGGTGCCGACCGGCTCCCCCGGCGGCGCCCCGGAGCCGCCGGACCCCGTCCTGCGCGCCGTACGGACCGTGGTGGAGGAGCGCGGGCACCGTGTTCCCGTGCGGTACGCGCCCCTGGACGGGACCGTGACCGAGGCCCTCACGGCGGCGTCCCGGGACGCCCGGCTCCTGGTGACCGGCTCCCGGGGGCACGGCGGTTTCGCCACCCTGCTGCTCGGCTCGGCCGGACGCACCCTCGCCGCCACCGCGCCCTGTCCGCTCGTCGTCGTCCCGCACGAGGCGCGCACGGCGGCCCTGGAGAGCGGGGCGGGAGCGGGCCGGGTGCTGCTGGGGCTGGCGGCCGAGGAGACCCCGGACGCGGTGGTGGCCTTCGCCTTCGGGGCGGCGCACCACCGGGGCGTGCCGCTGGAGGTGGTGACCGCCTTCCGGATCCCGCCGCAGCCGGGCGCGCTCCTCGCGGCCCCCTCCCCCGCGCTCCAGGTGCCGCCGCCGCTGCCGTTCGAGGACGACACGGAGCAGATCCTGCGGGAGGCGGAGCGGGAGCAGACCGCGCGGCTCGCGCCGTTCGCGGAGCGGTGGCCGGGGGTCGGGTTCACGGCCTCGGTGGTGCCGGGGGACGCGGCGGGGCGGCTCGTGGAGGGCTCGCGGGACGCCGGGCTCATCGTGGTGGGGCGCCATCACCGGCATCGCTTCGGTTCCCTCCTCCTCGGTTCGGTCACCCACGCGGTGCTCCAGCACGCGTACTGCCCGGTGGCCGTGGTTCCTCCGGGGCCGTCCGCCTGATTCCCCGTAATCGATCACCAGTTTGATTAGCGTGACCGTGTGCCACCGCGCGCTCCGGGGCGAGCGTGACTAGCGTGGCTCACAGGAACACGTCATCGAATCGGAAGTGGGAGTCACCGTCATGGCCGCACGACCTGAGGGCACACCGGTCTGGACCGACGCGATGTTCACCGACCTGGAGGGCGCCAAGACCTTCTACGGGGACGTGCTCGGCTGGACCTTCGGCGAGTCCTCCTCCGAATACGGCAACTACACCCAGGCCTACAAGAACGGCAAGGCCGTCGCGGCGGTCGTCCCGCCCATGCCCGGCCAGGACGGCGAGGCCCGGTCGGCCTGGTGTCTGTACCTGGCCTCGCCGGACGTCGCCGCGACGGCGGAGAAGATCCGGAGCGCGGGCGGCACCGTCCTGATGGAGCCGATGCAGGTCGGCGACTTCGGCTCGATGTGCCTCGCGCAGGACCCGGCGGGCGTCACGTTCGGTGTCTGGCAGGCCGGTCGCCACGAGGGCTTCGAGCTGGAGGGCGAGACCGGCTCGTACACCTGGGCGGAGGTCTTCACCCGGGAGCCCGCGAAGTCCGACGCGTTCTTCACGGAGGTCTTCGGCTACGGCAGCAAGAAGATCAAGGACGAGCACGTGGACTACCGGATCTTCGACCTCGGCGGTCCGCAGCCGGTCCTCGGACGGATGGTGATGTCGGCGGAGGACTTCCCGCCGGAGGTCCCCTCGTACGTCCAGCTGTACTTCGCCGTCGACAACTGCGACAAGGCCGTCGAGGCCGCCGAACGTCTCGGCGGGCGGAAGGTGTTCGGGCCGATGGACAGCCCGTTCGGCCGGTTCGCGGCGGTCCTCGACCCGCAGGGCGCCCCGTTCGCCGTGATCGACGCGAAGACCACCGTCGGCGAGATGCCCGAGCTGGTCTGAGTCCCGCACGACGGCCGCCCCCGGGACCTCGGAGGTCCCGGGGGCGGCCGTCGGGTGCGCCGTGCGGGGCTCAGGCGGTGTCGCGGACGGCCACGATGCCGTTGAAGACGCCCACGTAGGCGGTGCCGTCGGGGCCGAGGGTGATCGGCGCCCAGTTGTTGTCGTAGGAGAGCCCGGTGCCGGTGAAGCGGCTGAAGGCCCGGCGGCCGGTGCGGAAGTCGACGGCGGTGAGGTACCAGGCGTCGACGCCCCAGGAGTTGGGGCGCTTCTCGTAGAAGTAGAGCAGTCCGTTGGCGGTGGAGAGCTTCGGCACGGTCGAGGGCGAGCGGACGTCGCTCTCCCAGACGGTGTCGCAGCCGCTGCCGTCGGCGCGGACGTCGATCCGGGTGGCGCCGCCGACGACACTGCGGCCGAGCAGGAGCGTGCTCGGGTTCTCGTAGCCGTAGTTGTTCTCGACGACGAGGCTGTTGCCCCAGCTGATCAGCGAGTTGTCGGTGGTGGAGGCGCCGCGCCCGAAGACCGGGACCTTGCAGACGAGCCGTCCGCCCTCGGGGACGTCGGCGCCCCTGCGGTAGACGAGGACGTTCATCCGCTCGTCGGCGTTGTCGGTGATGGCGACGTACTCGTCGTGGACGCCGAACAGATCGGGGGTGGTGCCCGAACCCTGGTTCACCGAGCCGGGCTTGGTGCCGGTGCCCCGGTCGTACGCCTCCCGCCACCGCACGCGCGGAACGCCGTCGGCATCGGCTTCGAAGGAGTACAGGGCGTGGTCGGTGACGAGCGAGACGCCGTCCTCGGCGACGGAGAAGGAGTTCTGGATCTCCTCGCCCGCGAGGCGGACCGCGCGCAGCCTCCCGGTGGCCGGATCGACGGTGCCGACCCGCCCGAGGCGGGTCACCCACCAGATGCGGCCCTCCCAGTCCGGCATGACGGAGGTGACGGGATCGCAGACGCCGCTGGGGAACAGGTTCGTCCAGGTGACGCAGTCGTGCGGCACCAGCGAGGTCAGGTCCCAGTCGTCCTCGACGACGAACTCCCATGACCCGTCCGGCTTCTGACGGTGCGACAGGCGCTGGATGTGCTGCCGGGAGTCGGCGAGGACGACCCGGTCCCGCTCGTCGAGGAAGAAGTAGGCGCCCCCCGAGGTGTCCTTGAAGATCTTCTCGAAGTCGAGGCGGGTGATCGCCTCGACGGTGGAGGAGCGCTGCGGCAGCTTGTACTCGGCGAGGGTGTCCAGGGTGCGCGGGTCCAGCAGCTTCAGGAGGAAGCCGCTGAAGGTGCCGCAGACGGTGACGAGCCTGCCGCCGGAGTCGAAGGTGACGGTGGCGCACTCGCCGCCGACCGGGGCGATCTTCTCGCTGACGACGCCCGGGGCGCGGCCGAGCGGCCCGGGGTAGGGGTGGGTGCCGCTGCCCGCGCCGTCGGCGTGCATCCCGCTGCGCCCGTTGGGGGCGAGGTACGGGTGCTGGGCGGGGCCCTTCCCCGGCACCGGGAGCGCGGCGGCGGGGGCGCCCTCGTAGTGCTCCACGAGACGGTGGCCGGGGGCGAGGGGGATCTCCTGGGCCTGGGCCACGGGCGCGGCGCCGGTCAGGAGGATCGCGCCGAGCGCGGTGGCGGCCACCAGGGCGCGCGCTCGTCCTCGGGTCGGGTGGGGGCTCACGGCGGCTCCTCGGGTTGCCTGTGTCTGTCGCGCCGGCGGCCGACGCTAGGCCCGAGGATCTGAGATGTACATGGCATCGGCTCCGGTTTCACGGGCGGTTCACGGTGCCGCAACGCTCAGGGCCGGATGCTGGAGACCAGGTCGGCGGTGGCGGCGACCCCGTGGTGGATGGTGGGCGCCATGCCGGTCCCGGCGAGGAAGAAGCCGAGCAGCGCGCAGACGAGGGCGTGGCTGACCTTGAGCCCGCCGCCCCGCAGGAAGACCGTGGCCAGGATCAGCAGCAGCACCACGACGGAAAGGGAAACGACCATCGGCCTCACGTCCTCCTTCTGCCGCAACTGAATTGCGGCGTTCGGCGGACATTGTGGCGGAAAAGGAGGTTCGTCCGGGTGGACGGCGGGGCGGCCATACGGGTGGAACCCGGGCGGAACGGGGGCGCGGTCAGTCGCCGGAGGCGCGGAGGGCCGCGAAGGTCTCCGCGACGGTCGGCCGCCGGACGGCGTCGAGTCCGGGGTCGGCGAGCAGCGCCTCGATCAGCGCGGTGTCCCCGAAGACCTGGGTGGCGCTCAGATCGTGGTCGGTCACGACCAGCCAGTGCCCGTCGGCGGCCCACCAGGTGGCGGGGAAGTGGAAGTCCGGCCCGGCGTCGTGGTGGGCGAGGGCGTCACCGAGCCTGCCGCGCCGGGCCAGGAGCGTCTCGTCGGGCGGCACCGCGACGGGCGCCTGGGCCGCGCCGCAGCGGGTGTCGGGTCCCCCGGGCGACCGCCGGACGAGGTGCTCGACGAGCCGGGCCAGCGAGGCCCGGTCCAGCTCCGCCGGGTCGGGCCCGTCGAGTTCGTCCGCGCCCGTCACGTCCTCGAAGACCAGGTGGGAGAGGGTGCCCGGCCAGTCGGTGAGGCGTCGGTCCGCCCGGGACAGGACCTCGTCCCAGCGGAGTCGTACCGGACCGTCGTGGATGCCGTGGAGGAGCCAGCAGTGGTCCTCGTAGCCCCGCGTGGGCTCGTAGCCGCAGGGGGCTTCGAGGAGCGCGGCCCGCAGCCCGTCGAGAGGGTCGTCCTCGGCGACGCGGGGCCAGGGGTCCGGTGTCCCGGTCACGGGGTCTCCTCGGCGGGCAGGCAGTCGGTCCAGTCCACCGTGCGGTCGCACCAGCGGCGCAGCAGGACGCGGTCGTGGCCGACGGCGAGGAGCCCGGCGCCGGTCTCGGCCCGGTAGCCCTCGACGGCGGCGACGAGCGCCGCCGTGGTGGAGGCGTCGAGCATGGCGGTCATCTCGTCGCAGATCAGCCAGCGGGGGCGCAGGGCCAGGGCGCGGCCCAGGCAGGCCCTCTGGAGCTGTCCGTCGCTGACCTCGTGCGGGCGGCGGACCAGCAGGTCGGGGGTGAGGCCGACGGCCGGGGCGAGTTCCGCGAGGCGCCCGGCGGCCTCGGCGCGGCGGCCGGTGGCGCGGAGCGGCTCGACGAGCAGGTCGGCGAGGGTCAGGCGGGGGTCGGCGGCGGTCCTGGGCTGCTGGAAGACCACGCCGACGGAGGTCCGCAGGGCGCGCGGGGCGCGGTGCCGCCAGGCCCGGACCTCGGTGCCGTCGAGGACGAGACGGCCCGCGTCGGGGCGGTGCAGGAGGGCGGCGACCCGGGCCAGGGTGGACTTGCCGCAGCCGCTGGGGCCGAGGAGTCCGACGGACTCGCCGGGGGCGACGGTGAGCGAGGCGCCCCGGAAGACGGGGGCGCGGCGCTCGTATCCGGCGGTGACGGAGTCGAGTTCAAGCACGGGGGCGCTCCGGATGGTGGCAGGCGACGCCCGCGGTGGGCTCCGGCCGGACGGCGCAGGCTTCCCCGGCGCGGGGGCAGCGGGCGGCGAAGGCGCAGCCGTCGGGCAGGTCCGACAGTTCCGGGGGCATCCCGGGGATCGGGGTGAACGCCCGGTCGGGCAGGGCGTCGAGGAGGCCCCGGGCGTAGGGGTGGCGGGGGCCGACCGTGCCGAAGAAGCGGTGGGCGGGGGCGATCTCGACGATGCGGCCCGCGTACATGACGGCGACGCGGTCGGCGATCCGCGCGGCGGCGGTCAGGTCGTGGGTGATGAGGAGCAGGGCGCGGCCGTCGTCGGCGTGGCGGCGCAGTTCGTCCGCGGTGCGCTCGACGAGGTCGCGGTCGAGTCCGGTGGTGGGTTCGTCGGCGATGAGCAGCGGTGCGCCGCCGATGAGGGCGAGGGCGGTGGCGGCGCGCTGGGCGAGTCCGCCGGACAGCTCGTGCGGGTACCGGTCCAGGTGCCCGGCGGGGAAGGCGGCGCGGTCGGCGGCGTCCTCGGCCGCCTCGCGGCGGGCCCTGCGGGCGGTACCGGTGAGGGCGCGGACGGTCTCCTCCAGTTGGGACCGGACCGTGCGGACGGGGGTGAGGTGGGCGGCGGGGCTCTGCGGTACGAGGCCGACGCGGCGGCCCCGTACCGTGCGCGCGAGGGTCTTCTCGTCGGCGGTGAGCAGATCGACACCGGCCCGGTCCCCTGCGCCCGCGAGCAGGGCGGAGCCCGAGGTCTCGGCGTTGCCGGGCAGCAGGCCGAGGAGGGCGGAGGCGAGGACGGACTTGCCGCAGCCGCTCTCGCCGACGAGGGCCAGGCACTCGCCCGCGCCGAGGTCGAAGTCGGCGCCGGTGACGGCGGCGACGGTCCGGCCGCCGCGCAGCCGGAAGCGGACGGTGAGGTCGCGGACGCTGAGGACGGCGTCCCCGGCTCGCTCGGCGGAGACCGCGTCGAGGGCGCGGAGGAGGTCGCCCCCGGGCCGACGGGTGGGGGTGGTGGGGCTTTGGGGAGTGGTGGAGCCTCGGGGAGTGATGGAGCTCGGAGGGGTGGTGGAGCCTCGGGGGGTGGTGGGGCCGTTCACAGCATCAGCTCCGATCGGCGGCGCGGGTTGAGCCGGTCGCGCCACACTCCGGCGAGTCCGGCGATGGCGAGGGTCGGCACGATGAGCAGCAGGCCGGGGAAGAGCGTGGGCCAGCCGTGCCCGGCGAGGAGCGAGGAGCGCGCGTTCTGCACCAGGTTGCCGAGGCTGGCCTGGTGGCTCGGCAGTCCGAGGCCGAGGAAGGACAGCGCGGACTCGTGCCACATGGCGTGCGGGACCATCAGGACGGCGGCGAGCCCCGCCTGCGGAAGCACGGCGGGCAGCAGGTGCCGGACGGCGACCCGCCACCGTCCGGCGCCGCCGGAGACCGCCGCGTCGACGAACGGCCGGGTGCGCAGGGAGAGCACCTCGGAGCGCACGATGCGGGCGGTGGAGAGCCAGTGGGTGACGGCGACGGACACGATCACGGGCCAGACCCCGGGCCGGAAGAGGGCGACCACGAAGATGCCGAGGAGCAGGTGCGGCACGGACGAGAAGGCGTCGACGAGCCGCATCAGACAGCGGTCGGTCCAGCCGCCGAGCGCTCCGGCGGCGGCTCCGACGGCCGTGCCGACGACGGTCGCGACGAGGGCCGCGACCAGTCCGACGAGCAGCGAGATCCGCAGGCCGTAGACGCAGCGCAGGAGCAGGTCGCGCCCGAGGTCGTCGGTGCCGAAGGGGTGCTCCCAGGACGGCGGGAGGAGCTTGCGGGAGAGGTCGACGGCCTGTTCGTCGAGCTGGACCAGCGGAGGGACGAGCAGGACGGCGAGGAGGACCGCGCCGACGACGGCGGCGGAGCTCCACAGGCGCAGGCGGTGGGTGCGCGGGTCAGCCATCGAAGCCCACCCTCGGGTCCGCGAGTCCGTACAGGAGGTCGGAGAGCAGGTTCCCGGCGAGGACGGCGGCGGTGGCGAGCACGGTGAGCGCGGCGAGCAGCGGGAAGTCGACGGAGGTCGCCGCCTGGACGGTGGCGGCGGCGATCCCGGGCCAGCTGAAGACGGTCTCCACGAGGAGGGCTCCGGTGATGAGTTCGGGGACGCGGGAGCCGACGAGGGTGAGCATGGGCAGCATCCCGGAGCGCAGCGCGTGGCCGGTGAGGACGGTGCGTTCGCTCAGCCCCCGGGCGCGGGCGCCGCGCACGGGGTCCTCGTCGAGGGCGTCGCCAACGCCCTGGCGCACGTACAGGAAGAACCAGGGCAGCTGCGAGACGCCGAGGACGAGCGCGGGCAGCACCAGGTGCCGGGCGACCTGGTCGAAGGTGACGGTGTCGCTGGCGGTGTCGGTGAGGCCTCCGGCGGGCAGCACGCCCAGCCGCAGGGCGAAGAACCAGATGGCGAGGAGGCCCAGCCAGAAGGCGGGGGCCGCTTCCAGGGTGTACGCGACGGAGCTGACGGCCCGGTCGACCAGACCGCCCCTGCGGCGTCCGGCGAGGACCCCGAGGAGGGTGCCGAGCGCGATGGCGACGAGGAAGGCGGTGACGGCGAGGAGGACGGACCAGCCGAGCCGTTCGCCGACGACCTCGGCGACCGGGCGGCGCATCACGGAGGAGTCGCCGAAATCGCCGGTGAGGGCGGAGGTGAGCCATTCCCACCAGCGGGTGAGGAGGGGCCGGTCCACGCCGAGGTTGGCGCGGAGCTGGTCGAGGTTCTCCTGCGAGGCGGTGAGTCCCGCGGTCCCCGCGTACGCCTTGACGGGGTCGAAGGGGGACGCCTCGGCGACGGCGAACACCGCGAGGGTGACGCCGAGAAGGACGGGGACGGCGGCCAGGGCGCGCCGTCCCGTCATCCGGGCCATGGGCCCCCAGGGGAGGCGGTGGGTCACTTCGCGGTCGTTCCGGTGTTCTTCGGCTTCCAGGTCTCGATGTTCCACCAGGGGCCGGAGGCGAGACCGTGGTCGTGGGGCTCGGTCTGGGTGCTGAGCCCGTCCCAGGCGTCGTTCACGACGTAGAGGTGGTCGATGTGGGTGAGGAAGGTGTAGCCGGGGTTCTTGACCAGTTCGCGCTGGATCGTGTCGTACGCGGCGCGGCGCAGGGCGGGGTCGTCGGTGCGGCGGCCGTCCTCCAGTGCGCGGTCGACGGTCCCGTCGGCGTACCAGGCCATGTTGTTGAAGCCGTCCCCGGCGAGGGTGGACTTCAGCAGGAGGTACTGGTCGAAGTCGGGGTCGCCGGGGGAGCCGCCGCCCGCGAGGACCGCGTCGGTCTTCATCCGGGGCTCGATGACCTCCCAGGTACCGGCCTGGGCGGTGATCTCGATGCCCGCCTTCTTGGCGTCGGAGGCGTAGGCGAGGGCGTGGTCCTGGCGGAGCTTGTCGCCGGAGAGGTACCAGAGCGGGAAGGCGGCGCGGACGCCGTTCTTGACGCGGACGCCGTCGGGACCGGGCTTCCAGCCCGCCTCGTCGAGGATCTCCTGCGCCCCGGCGAGGTCGTGGCGGCGTTCGGTGCCCTTGGCGAACCAGGGGCTGTCGGTGGGGACGGGCCCGTAGGCGGGCTTCCCGGCCCCTTCGAGGATCTTGTCGACCATCGTCTGGCGGTCCACGGCGAGGTCGAGGGCGCGCCGGACGGCGGTGTCGCCCGTGACCCGGTGGTGGGTGGGGAGGGTGACCGTGCGGTAGTCGTAGGTCTTCGCGGTCCAGGTCTTCCTGGCCTTGTCGCCCTTGAACCCGGCGGCGAGGTTGGGCGGCAGGATCGCGCCGTCGAGGTCCCCGGCGCGCAGCCGGGTGGCGCGGACGTCGTCGTCCTTGATGATCGCCATGGTGAACTTCTTCACCGCGGGCGCGCCGTTCCAGTACGTCGGGTTGGCCTTGAAGGTGAGCTTCTCGCCCTTGGACCAGCCGGTGAGGACGTACGGGCCGGTGCCGATCGGCTTGCCGGAGAAGGCTCCGGTGTTGACGTCCTGCTTCCCGGCGACGTGCTCGGGCGCGATGGCCTGGACGGTGCGCTGGGCGAAGGGCGCGTAGGGGTACTTGAGGCGGAAGACGACGGTGCCGTCACCGACCGCGTCGACGCTCTTGAGGGCGTCGAGTTCGGTGCGGGAGGCGTTGTTGGTCTTCGGGTCGAGGATCGTCCGGTAGGTGTAGACGACGTCCTTCGCGGTGAAGGGGACGCCGTCGCTGAAGGTGACCCCCTTGCGGAGGGTGTACGTGTACGTGAGGCCGTCGTCGCTGATCCGGGGCAGCGCGGTGGCGAGCGCCGGGGTGAGCCTCATGTCGGCGTCGAGGGCGAGGAGCCCGTCGAAGATCTTGGAGTTGCCGTCCTTGCCGTAGCCGAGGAGGGGGCTGAGGCTCTCGGGCTCGTAGGCGATGCCGACGACCGCGGAATCCTTGGGTCCGGTGGTGCCTCCGGCGGCGCCGGGGTTCGAGCAGGCTGCCGCGGTGAGTGCGACGGCCGCCGCGGGTATCGCGGCGGCGGCACGCCGGAAGGATCGGGCGGTCATCGTGGCCACACCTCTTCTTGGAGATCAACTGTTGTTGCGAGCAGCTTGCAATTAAACAGTATGTAAGGAAAAGGGGACACAGAGGCCCCTTACGTGCGGAGGTTCCGGCCACGTTCCGGACACTCGGGGGGTCCGCGCGCCGTGCACTCACTGCCGGTGGGGCCGTCGTCGGCTCCTGGGGCTCCGGGGACTCCGGAGGCTCCCGGACTCCTGGGCCCCTGGGCTCCCGGGCTCCCGGGCTCCCGGGCTCCCGGGCTCCCGGGCTCCCGGCACCGTGCTCTCCGTGGCCCCACCCGTCACTCCCGGCGGCCCCCACCCCACGTACTCCCGCGGGTTCCCCCGTCGTTCCGTACGATGATCCGTCCGCCGTCCCACCGGGAGTCCCCCTCGTGAACCGTCCCACCGCCCTGTACCGCGCCACCGCCCGGACGCAGCTCGCCGCCCTGCGCCGCCGCACGGTGACCGCGCGGGAACTCCTCGACCAGGTCCTGGCCCATCACGCCGAGGTGGGCCCCGGTGTCAACGCCCTGGTGACCCTCGACGCCGAGGGGGCGCGCGCCGCCGCCGACCGGGCCGACCGGCACCTGGCGGACACCGGCCGCACGCTGGGGCGGCTGCACGGGCTGCCGATGACGGTCAAGGACTCCCTGGAGACCGCCGGGCTGCGGACCACGTGCGGCAGCCCGGACCTGGCGGAGCACGTACCGGAGCGGGACGCGGACGCCGTGGCGCTGCTGCGGGCGGCCGGGGCGGTCGTCCTCGGCAAGTCGAACGTCCCGCCGATGTGCCAGGACCTCCAGACCTCCAGCCCGCTCGTCGGGACGACGGTCAACCCCCACTCCCCCGCCCACACGGCGGGCGGCTCCTCGGGCGGCGCGGCGGCGGCCGTCGCCATCGGCGTCAGCGCCCTGGAGGTCGGCTCCGACCTCGCCGGATCGCTCCGGCTCCCGGCCGCGTACTGCGGTGTCCTCGCGCTCCGCACCTCGCGGGGCGCGGCGCCGGTCGTTCCCGTCCGGGGGCACGTCCCGCGCCCGCCGGGCTGGCTCACCGGTGCGGACATGCTCGCTCTCGGGCCGGTCGCCCGGAACGCCGACGACCTCGCCCTGCTGCTCGGCGTGCTCGCCGCGCCCGCGCCCGCCGACCGGGCCGCGTGGCGCGTCGACCTGCCGGGGCCGACCAGGACGACGCTGCGCGGGCAGCGCGTCGGGGTGTGGGCCGACGACCCGTACTGCGGGGTGGACGCGGCGACCCGGGACCTGCTGGAGCGCGTGGTCCACGCGGTGCGCGAGGCGGGTGCCGAGGTGGACGGGACGTCCCGGCCGGTCGGCTTCGCGGCGAGCGACACCCTGTTCCGGCGTCTGATGTTCGCGACCTCGGCCGCGTCCGCTCCGGACGACGTGTTCGCGGCGGAGGTCGAGGCCGCCGCCTCGGTTCCGGACGGCTCCCCCGCCGCCGTGTACCTGAGGTCGCGCACGGTGCGGCACCGCGACTGGGCGCGCGCCGACGAGGAGCGGCACGCCCTCCGGGCCGCGTGGGAGGCGTACTTCGAGACGCACGACCTGCTGATCACCCCGGCCGCGCCGACCGCCGCCGTGCCGGACCAGACGTCCGTGGCCGTCCAGGACCGGCACATCACCGTGGACGGGGTGCGGCGCGGCTACCACGACCAGACGAGCTGGCTGAACCTCGCCTCGCTGGTGGGCCTGCCGTCCCTGGTGCTGCCGACCGGACGGACCGCCGAGGGGCTGCCGCTGGCCGTCCAGATCATCGGCCCGTACCTGGCCGACCGCGAGGTGGTGGCCGCCGCGAAGGCCCTCGCCCGCGTCGTTCCACCCGCGCCCCGGGCCCCCGCGCTGCGCGCGTGAGGGCCCGGACCCCGACGGGCGCCGTGGTGGGCGGGGCGTCGGGCCCGGCGGCCGTACGGCGGTGGGGAGCCCGCCACGAGTGCCCCGTCGCACACGGCGGTCCGGCCCCGGCCGCCGTACGGTGACGGGTCACTCCGGCGGTGCCAGGTTCATCAGGGTGGCGACGGTGTCCTGATGGCGGCCCGGCGAACCGAGGGCGAGGGAGGCCGACTTGGCCCTCTTGAGGGCCAGGTGGGCGGGGTGTTCCCAGGTCATGCCGATCCCGCCGTGCAGTTGCACGCACTCCTCGGCGGCCCGTACCGCCGTCTTCGAGCAGTACGCCTGCGCCACCGCCACCAGGAGCGGGGCGTCCGGGTGTCCGCACGCGAGGGCGTCGGCGGCGGCGCGGGCCGCCGCGCGGGCCCCGACGACGTCCAGCCAGAGCTGGGCCATCCGGTGCTTGAGCGCCTGGAAGGAGCCGACCGGCCGGTTGAACTGATGGCGCTCGCGGGTGTGCCGGACGGTCTCGGCCAGGCACCACTCGGCGAGGCCGAGCTGTTCGGAGGCGAGGAGTCCGGCCCCGGCGAGGAGTCCGCGCCGGACGGCGGCGCCGCCGTCCGCGGCCCCGGCCAGCCGGACGCCGCCGTCCCCGGGGGTCACCACGGCGAGCGGACGCGTGAGGTCCAGCGGGACCTGCGGCGCGACCCGTGCCTCCCCGGCAGGTACGGCGTACAGGCCGTCGGCGCGCGGCACCAGGAACACGTCGGCGGCGACCGCGTCGGCGACTCCGGCGACCGAGGGGGCGGGCACCGGGTCCTGGCCCGGCGCCGTCCCCAGCGGGACGGCGAGGACCGCGACCGTGCGGCCGGACGCGAGGTCCGCGAGCAGTCCGGTGACCGCCCCTCCCCGCGCCACCAGCGCGAGCAGGGTCTCGGTGGCCATCACCGCGCTGGTCAGGTACGGCAGCGGGGTCACCGCCCGGCCCAGTTCCTCCAGGACGACGGCGGCCTCGCGGTGGCTCGCGCCCTGGCCGCCGAGCCGCTCGGGGACCAGCAGGCCCGCCGCGCCGATGCCGGTGGCGAGGGCCTTCCACAGACCGGGGACGTACGGGCTGCCCGTCTCGGTCCGCTCCAGGACCTCCCGGTGACCGGCCCTGTCCGTGAGCAGGGCGCGGACCGCCGCCCGCAGCTCCTCCTCGGTCTCGGAGTGGAGGAGGTCCAGCGGCAGTTCGTCCGGCTCCGTCCGTCCGGTCATCGGGCGAGGTCCTTCCACGGGACGTCCTTGTCGGTGCGGGGCTCCGGGGGCAGGCCGAGGACCCGCTCGGCGACGATGTTGAGCAGCACCTCGCTGGTGCCGCCCTCGATGGAGTTGCCCTTGGAGCGCAGATAGCGGTAGCCCGCGTCGCGGCCGGTGAAGTCGACGAGTTCGGGGCGGCGCATCTCCCACTCCCCGTACAACAGCCCTTCGTCGCCGAGGAGTTCGACCTCCAGGCCGCTGATCTCCTGGTTGAGGCGGGCGAAGGCGAGTTTCGCCGCGCTGCCCTCCGGGCCCGGCCTGCCCTCGGCGAGTCCCTGACGGAGGCGTTCGGCGGCGAGCCGGGCCACCTCGGCGTCGATCCAGAGTCCGAGGAGGCGCCGGTGCAGGTCGTGGGTGCGCAGTCCGGGGCGGGCGCGCCAGGTGGCGGCGGCCTTTCCGATCATGCCGCCCTCGCGCGGGAGGCGGGCGCCGCCGATGGAGACCCGCTCGTTCATGAGGGTGGTCCCGGCCACCCGCCAGCCGTCGCCCTCCGCGCCGAGGCGGTGGGTGTCGGGGATGCGGACGCCGGTGAGGAAGACCTCGTTGAACTCGGCCTCGCCGGTGATCTGGCGCAGCGGCCGGACCTCGACGCCGGGGTCGGTCATGTCGAGGACGAAGTAGGTGATGCCCCGGTGCTTGGGCGCGTCCGGGTCGGTGCGGGCGATCAGGATGGCCCAGCGGGCGAGGTGGGCGCTGGAGGTCCACACCTTCTGGCCGTTCACCACCCAGTGGTCGCCGTCGCGGACGGCCCGGGTGGCGAGGGCGGCGAGGTCGGAGCCCGCGCCGGGCTCGCTGAAGAGCTGGCACCACACCTCGTCGCCCACCCAGAGCGGCCGGAGGAACCGTCTTCTGACCTCGTCGGTGCCGTGGGCGAGGAGGGTGGGGGCGGCCATGCCGAGTCCGATGCCGATTCTGCGCGGGTCGTTGTCGGGGGCACCCGCCGCCGCCAGTTCGGCGTCGACGACGTTCTGGAGCGCGCGGGGCGCGTCGAGTCCGCCGAGGCCCACGGGGTAGTGGACCCAGGCGAGTCCGGCGTCGAAGCGGGCGCGCAGGAAGTCGGTGCGGGCGGTTCCGGCGGGCGGGTGGGCGGCCAGGAAGTCCCTTGTCCGGGTGCGGAGTTCTTCGGCGCCGGTCATGTGCGGGCTCCGTCCGGGAGGACGACGAGGCGGCCGGTGGTGGCGCCGTCGGCGACGCGCTGGACGGCGTCGGCCGCCCCGTCGAAGGGGACGCGTTCGGCGACGAGCGGTCTGATCAGGCCCTTGGCCGCGTAGGCGGTGAGGGTCTCGTGGCAGCGGGCGACCGATGCCGGGTCCTTCGCCGCGTACAGGCCCCAGTGGAGTCCGAGGATCGCGTAGTTCTTGACCAGGGCGTGGTTGAGGGCGGGCGCGGGGACGGTGCCTCCGGCGAAGCCGACGACCACGATCCGGCCCTCGAAGGCGACGCACTTCGCGGACTGCCGGTAGGCGTCGCCGCCGACCGGGTCGTAGATCACGTCGGCGCCGTGTCCGCCGGTGGCGGCCTTGACGGCGGCGACGACGTCCTCGGCGAGGCGGTCGATCACGACGTCGCAGCCGAGGGCGCGGGCGACGGCCGCCTTCGCGGGGCCGCCGACGACCCCGATGACGGTGGCTCCGGCGGCCTTGCCCAGTTGGACGGCGGCGCTGCCGACCCCTCCGGCCGCCGCGTGGACGAGGAGGGTCTCGCCGGGCCGGAGGGCGGCGCGGCGGTGCAGGCCGAACCAGCCGGTCTGGTAGCCGATGTGGAGGGCGGCGGCCTCGGCGTCGTCCAGCGCCTCGGGGGCGGGGAGGAGTCCGGCGGCGTCGGCGAGGACGTGGTCGGCGAAGCCGCCGTGCGGGAGGGCCGCGGTGGTGACGACCCGGCGTCCGTCGTCGGTCTCGGCGCAGACCTCCACGCCGGGGGTGAAGGGCAGTGGGGGCCGCACCTGGTAGTGGCCCCGGCAGAGCAGCGCGTCGGGGAAGTTGACGTTGGCGGCGCGGACCTTCAGGAGGACCTGGCCCTCGCCGGGCGTGGGCGGGGCGATCTCCTCGCGGCGCATCACCGCGCGGGGTTCCCCGTTCTCGTACACACGCCATGCCCGCATCCGGAAGCCTCCTCCGTACCGCCGATCGGTCGGAGGCATACTAAGCGGTCGCTTGCCTCTGGGGGAACGGCTCGGCCGGACTTCTTCGGTCGGGCCGGATCGCACCCCCGGCGGCGCCGGGGACCGCTCGGGCCGGGCACCGGCGGCGTCCCGCGGGGGCTCCCGCCCGGCCGCCCCCCAGGGGCGGCTTTCCCGTCCCGTACGGGGCGCCCCCGATCCCTTACGGGGCCGCCCCCATCCCGTACGGACACGCTCCGGGCCCCTCAAGGGCGCTCCCCGCCCCGTACGGGTCTCCGTCCACCCCCCTACGGGCTCACCCGCCCCGTACGGGATCCGGTCACCCCGACTTCTTCGGGCGGGCCCGTACGTGCATCCGCTCGCCCTGGGGGCCGAAGAGGCTCAGGAACTCCACCGGCCCTTCGTCCGTCGGGCCGAACCAGTGCGGTACCCGGGTGTCGAACTCCGCCGCCTCGCCCGCGCCGAGGATCACGTCGTGGTCGCCGAGGACGAGCCGGAGCCTGCCGGAGAGCACGTACAGCCACTCGTAGCCCTCGTGGACCCGGGGGTCCGGCTCCCCCCGCGTCACCTCCTGGATCACCTTGTACGCCTGGAGGCCGCCGGGCTGCCGGGTGAGCGGGAACATCGTCCGGCCGTGGCGCACGATCGGCTTGGCCCGCACCCTCGGGTCGCCGGTGGCGGGCGCGCCGACCAGCTCGTCCAGCGGGACCTGGTGGGCGCGGGCGAGCGGCAGGAGCAGTTCGAGGCTGGGTCTGCGCTGCCCGGACTCCAGCCGGGAGAGGGTGCTCACGGAGATCCCGGTGGCGGCGGACAGTTCGGCGAGGGTGACCCCCCGGTCGCGGCGGACCCGGCGGAGGCGGGGGCCGACCTCCTGGAGCACGGAGTCGATGCGGTCGTCTTCGGTCATGTCCCCAGTCTTGCAGAAACGGCAAGTTCGCTTGCCGGTACCGCCGCCCCGGGGCACGCTCGCCCCATGAACGCACATCCTGACGACGCACACGGGACCAGCACGTACGCATTCGACGCCGTGGTCGTCGGCGGCGGGGCCGCCGGGCTCAGCGCCGCCCTGATCCTGGGCCGGTCGCGGCGCCGGACCCTGGTCGTCGACGCGGGCCGCCCGCGCAACGCCCCCGCCGCCCACATGCAGGGCGTCCTCACCCGGGACGGCATGAGCCCCGAGGAGTACCTGGCCGCCGGGCGCGCCGAGGTCGCCGGTTACGGGGTCGAGGTCAGGGACGGGGAGGTGACGGGCGCGGCGCCCGACGGGAACGGCGGCTTCCTCGTCACCCTGGCGGACGGCGGCCCGGTCCGCGCCCGACGGCTGATCGTCACCACCGGGCTCGTCGACGAACTGCCCGCCGTCGAAGGGCTCGCCGCCCGGTGGGGACGCGATGTGCTGCACTGCCCGTACTGCCACGGCTGGGAGGTCCGCGACCGGGCCTTCGGCGTGATCGCCCACTCGGAGATGCCCGCGCACCAGGCGCTGATGGTGGCGCACTGGTCGAAGGACGTCACCCTCTTCACCCACACCGCGCGGGAGCTGTCCGCGCACGAGGAGGCGCTGCTCGGCGCGGCGGGCGTCCGGATCGAGCGCGGCGAGGTGACGGGGCTGGCGGTGACGGACGACCGGCTGACCGGGGTCCGGCTCGCGGACGGCCGGACCGTGGACCGTTCGGTGGTCTTCGCCGCCGCCACCCGGCTCGCGCCCCGGGACGGGCTGCTCCGGCAGCTCGGCGCGGAGCTGGGCGCCACTCCCTTCGGCGAGTTCGTCGTGGTGGACGGGACGGGCCGGACGAGCGTGCCCGGCGTGTGGGCGGCCGGGAACGTCACCGGGCCGCAGGAACAGGTGGTCAACGCCGTCAGCCGGGGCTACCGGGCGGGCGTGGCGCTCAACAACGAGCTGGTCCTCGGCGGCCTGGAGGAGGCGGTGGCCGGTCGGCCGGTCGGATGAACCCGGGCCGCCGGGCCGCAGGCCACGCCCTTCGTCGGCCGGGGATCGGTGAGGGTGGCCGGACACACACGGCACGGACCCGGGGCACGGGCCGGGCCCACGGACCCGGACCGTGGACCGCGCGACACCCGGTGGGGCGCACGGGCCACGGCCCCGGCCGGGGAGTCCGGGGGCCCGCGCCCCGGGCCGCGGAAGGACGGGACACCCATGCTCGGTACGCGGTTCACCACGGGCTCGCCCACCTGGATCGACCTCGGCAGCCCCGACACGGCGGCGGCAGCCGCCTTCTACGGGGCCGTCCTCGGCTGGGAGTTCCGCTCCGCGGGGCCCGAGGCCGGGGGCTACGGCTTCTTCCAGCAGGACGGCAGGACCGTCGCCGCGCTCGGTCCGCTCACCGAGGAGGGCGCGGAGAGCGCCTGGACGGTGTACTTCGGCACGCCGGACGCGGACGCGACGCAGCGGGCCGCCGAGTCGGCGGGCGGCGCGGTGCGCCTGCCCGCCTCCGACGTCATGGAGGCGGGCCGGATGGCCGCCCTCACCGATCCCGCCGGAGCGCGGTTCGCGGTCTGGCAGCCCGGCACCACCCGGGGACTCGACCGGACCTCGGAGACGAACACCCTGGTCTGGGTGGAGCTGCACACCGGGGACCCGGAGGCGGCGCTCGGCTTCTACCGGACCCTGTTCGGCTGGCGGTGGGCGGAGATGACCGTCCCCGGCATGACGTACCGGGTGGTCTCCACAGCCGAGGGCGATCAGCAGGACGCCTCCTTCGGCGGGGTCGCCGAGCTCCGGGACGCGGCCGAACCCGCGCGCTGGGTGCCGTACTTCGCGGTCGAGGACGCCGACGCGTCCGTACGGTCGGTGCAGGGCAACGGGGGTTCGGTCCTGATGCCCGCGGCGGACGTGCCGGACGTCGGCCGGATCGCCTGGCTGGCCGATCCGTCCGGCGCGACGTTCGCGGTCCTCAAGCCCGTGCCGATGGACTGAGCCGAACGGGTGGGCCGGGGGTCCCGGCTCCCCGGCGGCGGCCGGTCCTTCAGCGGGTGAAGAGCTCGAAGGTGACCGCGGGCCGGCCGCCGAAGCGGTCGGCGGCGCGGGCCGTCGTGGCCGTGAGGAACGACCGGACGTACTCCTCCGGGTCCTCGTCCGTGAGGGCCTCGATGTAGGTGCGGTGGCAGAGCAGCGAGCGGACGGCGCGCTCCAGGCCCGGGGTCGCGTCGACGGCGTGCGTGGGACGGTTCGACCCGGCGACGGCGACCCACCGGACCCCGTCCCAGGGGGTCAGGCCCCGGTCGGCGAGTTCGGGGAAGATCCAGCGGTTGCCCGCGTCGGCCGCCGCGTCGAGCACGGCGCGGCCCACGGCCCGGTGGTCCGGGGTGTTCCAGGGGGCGCCGGGGCCCTCGCCCCAGGTGTCCCGGTGGTTGAGGGTCACCACGAGGTCGGGGCGGTGGCGGCGGATCGCCGCCGCGATGTCCCGGCGCAGCGCGGGCCCGTACTCGATCACCCCGTCGCGGTGGTCGAGGAACTCGACCGCGTCCACGCCGACGGCGGCGGCGCTCGCCCGCTGCTCGCGTTCCCGCAGGGGTCCGCAGACGTCCGGTGCGAGGGTGTCGATCCCCGCTTCCCCCCGGGTGGCGAGGACGTACCCGACCTCCTTCCCGGCGTCCGTCCAGGCGGCGACGGCCGCGGAGCAGCCGTACTCCAGGTCGTCGGGGTGGGCGACGACGGCGAGCGCGCGGGCCCAGTCGCCGGGCAGCTCCGCGAGGTCGGTGACCCCGGTGTCCTCGGTTGCGGTCATGACCGCAGGATACGAGCCGCCTCCGCGGCTGTCGGGCGGAACCCTCCGGAGAGGATCACCGACCGGGAGACGTTCCGGGGCCGGTCGGGATTGAGCCCCCGGCGGTCCGCGAGGGCCACCGCGAGCCGCTGGACGCGTACGAGCGCGGCGACCGGGTCGATCGCGTCGGCGGCGAACAGGTCCGCGCGGGCCCCGGTCGGAGTCGTACCGCCGTCCGGCCGGAGCCCGCCATGCGCAAGTCGGTGCCGGTGCTTGGACTTTCGCGGACCGCCGGGGGCCCGGACCGGGGCGCGGACCCGCCGTCGAGGCGCGTACGGGCCTCGTTCCGGGAGGTTCCGTCAGAGCTCGTCGCGGGAGAGGGCGAGCAGCCGGTCCAGGACGCGGGGGCCGCCCGCCCGCAGGCCGTCGTGCTCGAACTCGTCCGTCACCCAGGTGCGCAGACCGCGTACGGCGCGGGCGGTCTCCAGCGAGTGGGCGGTGTCCACGTACATGTCGTCGTGGTAGACGGCCGCGGCGACCGGGACCTCGTTGGCGGCGAGCCGCTCGGGGTCGTACAGCGGGGCCCAGTCGGCGCGGGCGGCGAGCAGTTCGGCCGTCTCGCGCAGCGGGGCCAGAGCGGGGTCGGTGGTGAAGTGCCAGGGGTGGACGCTCTCTCCGGTGAAGAACGGCGTCCGCCCCTCGGCGAGCGCGGCGCGGGCGTCGAACTCGGGGTGCTCGGCGCGGACGCGTTCGGCGGCCCAGTCGGTGGGCCCCCGCCCCTGGGCGTAGATGGCCTCGTGCAGCACCGCGTAGAGGGGGTGGCCCGCGAACGACAGCTGGGCCTGGATCTGTTCCAGGAAGGCGTCGGCGAGCCGGGGGCCGCCGGGGGTGGGGACGAACGCGCCTTCGAGGAGCAGATGGAGCTGGTGGGTGCCTTCGCCGGAGCCGAGGAGGATGCCGAGGGACTGGAACGCCTCGGGGGTGAGGGTTCCGCCGCCGGGGAGGGTGACCTCGTGTTCCAGGAGGTGGGTGAGGATCGCGCGGGTCCGTTCGGCGTCCTGCGGGTACCGGGTGAAGTGGGCCTCGTTCTTGCGCAGGATCCGGGGGGCGGCGGCGCGGTAGACCTCGTCGGCGGTGGCGTGCAGGGAGGGCAGGCCGCCGGTGACGACGACCCGTTCCAGGCCCTCGGGGGCGGTGGAGAGGTAGTGGGTGGCGCAGAAGCCGCCGAAGCTCTGGCCGAGGACGGTCCAGGGGGCGCCGCCGGTGAGCCTGCGGCGGATCAGTTCGCAGTCCCGCACGATCGAGTCGGCGCGGAAGTGCGCCAGGTAGGCGGCCTGTTCGGCCGGGGTGCCGCGCAGCGGCAGGGTCTGCCGGTTGGCGGGGGTGGAGCGGCCGGTGCCGCGCTGGTCGAGCAGGAGGACGCGGAACTCCTCGACGGCCCTGCCGAGCCAGGCCTGCGGGCCGATGAAGCGGCGGGCACCGAAGCCGGGGCCGCCCTCCAGGTAGACCAGCCAGGGGAGGCCCTCGCGGTCCGCTCCGGCGCGTCCGCTCGCGACGACCTCGCGGCCGAAGACCTCGATCCGCTCCCGGTCGGGGCGGTCGTGGTCGAGGGGGACGGGGAAACGGTGGTCGGTGAGGACGAGTCCCGGCTGCCGGTAGGTGGTCACGCTGTCGATGCTCCTCTTCGGTACGCCCCCGCGAGGACAGTTGATCACACCGCGGGGGCGTACCGGGGCCGGACCGGGACGGCCGGGTCGGGGGTCCGGTCGGAGGCCCGGTGCCGGGGCCTCCCGGCCGGACGGCGGGGAGGCCGGTCAGGAGGCCGGGGCGCCCGCCGGTGGGCAGGCGCCCCGGCCGAGAGGGGCGGGCGGGCCGGTCAGGAGGTGGGGAAGTCGTCCGCCGTCCTGATCCGGTCGCGGATCCAGACCCCGGCGGGCTTGAGGGATCCGGTGCCGGTCCAGGGGCCGTTCCGGTCGCAGGTGCCGGTCTTGAAGACCGCTCCGGTGCGCCCGTCGTCGGAGAAGTTCCAGTTGACCCAGCTGATCTTCTTGGCGGCCATCAGGTCCAGGTACTTCTGCGACATGGTGAAGTCGTCGCTGCCCTCGCCCGCGTAGTTCTGGGTGCCGAACTCGGTGACGAAGACCGGCAGCTTGTCGGCGGCGCGGGAGAGGGTCTGCAGGTACTCGTCCCGGTGCGAGTACGCGTAGAAGTGGAAGGTGTACATGATGTTGGTGGCGTTCACCGGCTTGGACACGACCTCCGACTCGGTGGCCCCCTCCGAGACGCCGAACGAGGACCACGCGCGCGTGCCGACGAGGACCGGCGCGTTGGGGTCCTTGGCCCGGATGACCGGGATGAGCTGCTCGGCATAGCTCTTGATCTTGGACCAGGAGACGCCGCTGGGCTCGTTGGCGATCTCGTAGAGCAGGTTGGTCTTGTTCTTGTGCCGGTTGGCGATCTCCGTGAAGAAGGTCTTCGCGCGGGAGAGGTTGTAGTTCGGGTCGCCCGGGTCGAGCATGTGCCAGTCGACGATCACGTACATGCCGCGCGCGGTGGCCTGCTCGATGAGCGAGTGGGCGAGGTCGGTGTACTTGCGCGGGTCGGTCTCGTAGCCGTCCTCCTGGACGTACGTGGAGACGCGCAGGACGTCGGCCTTCCAGTCGCCCGCGAGGGCGTCCAGGGAGCCGCCGGTCAGACACTGGCTGTACCACTGGGTGCCGTGCGAGGACATCCCGCGCAGCTGGATCGGCTTGCTGTACTGGTTGCAGAGCTTGGTGCCGCAGACCTTGAGCCGCCCGTTGATCGAGGCGGGGGTGGCGGCGCGGGCGGGGGCGGGGGCGGCCTGCGGGGTGGTGGGGGCGGGGGCGGCGTTCACGGCCGAGGGGGCGGCGGCGAGGCCGAGGAGCAGGGCGCCGAGCGCGGTGCCCGCGAGGCCGAGGCGACGGGCGGTGGGTCGTACGGATCGTGCCGAAGTCATGGGGATCTCCACGGAACGACGAACGAGGGACGCGGACCCGGATCGGGCCCACAGGATTGGAAGGAAACCTTCCTAACGGATGGATAGCAGGGTTCTGGAGCACCCCGCAAGAGTCAGAACAGGAGACGTGGTTCAGCGGGTTGACCCATATGGGTGAGCACAGCGGGCCTTGAGGGGGCGTTATGCCGCTTGACATCCGTTACGGGACGGGCGCGGGGCGCCGAGTCCACCGAGCCGCGAGGTGGGCTCCCGGATCCCTGGTCCACCAGCGCCTCCTTGACCGTGCCGGTCCGCTCGGCGACCTTGTTCAGCGGGCCGATCCCGCTCGCGTTCTCGCGCGCGTACGCCTTCTCTCGCGTGCGCCTTCTATACGGTGATCACCGGTTCCTCGCGAGCGGAACCGGGGAGCGGGGATCGGGCATCGGGATGAACCGCGCCCGAACGCGACATGCCCCGCACCGCCGGTCCCCCTCCACGGCGCCTTCGGGAAGGGGCGCGCCCACGCCGGGGCGAATCCCACCCGTGCCGGGGGAGGCGAGTCACGCCGGGGCCAACGCCCTGGCCGTAGTGGCGAAGGCGGCGATGCGATCGACCGTGATGATGTCGGCGATGTATCCGTCCGGCCGGATCAGGATCAGGCCGTCGGTGGTGCCGTAGAGGTCGGTCATCTTGCCGGTGGTGTCGATGACGGCGTCGCCGGGGCCGTCGTGGTCGCGGACGTGGTGGCGGTGGAGCGCGGCGCCGCCGGTGGGCCAGGCCAGGTAGGGAAGCGCCGTGGCGGCGTCGGCGCCGAAGGCCAGGAGGGTGAAGTGCGGGCCCTGGTACAGGTCGAAGAGGCGCCGCTCCGCGCCGGGTCCGGCGCAGGGCGCGTCAGGCGCCCGATCGCCTGCGGCCAGGGTCCTGGTGGCCGGGGCCCCAGCGGGTGCCAGGGGGCCGCCGCGATAGGACAGCGAGAGCTGCCGCTCCTCGTCGCCGCGTCGGAGACCGGCGAGGCGGTGCCGGTGGAGGTCTCGGTAGAGCTCGCTGGATCTGCCGAGGACGCGTGCGGCGATCGGCCGCCGCTCGGCCTCGTAGGTGTCGAGGAGCGCGTCGGGTGCGCCCGCGATGACCTGGCCGAGTTTCCAGCCCAGGTTGTACGCGTCCTGCACGCCGGTGTTGAGTCCTTGCGCGCCGGCCGGGGTGTGGACGTGGGCGGCGTCGCCCGCGAGGAGGACGCGGCCGGTGCGGTAGCGCTCCACGAGCCGGACGTTGGGCCGGAAGACCGAGGTCCAGGTGATGTCCCGCAGCCGCAGACCGGTGAGCGCGCGGAACCGGGCGGCGAGTGCGTCGTGGTCGAGGTCCGGCGTCTCGTCCGGTCCCAGCTTGATCATGATCTGGAACTGGTCGGAGCGGGGCAGCGGACAGGCCCCGACGGACGTGCCGTGCGTGCGCGGCCATATGTGCCAACGGTCGCGGGACAGGTGGTCGACGGTGCCGTCGACGAGGAGCGTGCGGTCGGAGTCGTCGGTCTCCCCCGCGAAGCGCAGTCCGGCGCGGGTGCGCACGGTGCTCGCGCCCCCGTCGGCGCCCACCAGGTAGGCGCTGCGGATCTTCTCGCCGGAGGCCAGCGTCGACGTCACGCCGTCGGCGTCCTGCTCGAAGGATTCCAGCGCGGTGCCGAATTCGACGCGCAGGCCGAGGCGGACGAGGAGGCGGTGCAGGATGGCGTCGGTGCGATGCTGCGGCAGCAGCAGGATGTCGGGGTACGGCACGTCGGGGGTGCGCCGGTTCCTCCGCTGCATCCTCCACGGCGCGGTGAGCGGTCCGAGGTGCAGACCGGCGAGCGGGTAGGGACCGCCTTCCGCGTGTGCCTCGTGCAGCACCCCGAGGTCTTCGAGGACTTCCTGGGTCCGGGGCTGAAGGCCCTTGGCCCGGGATCCCGTGAAGGCGTGCGGCGCCTTGTCGACGAGGCGGACGCGCAGGCCCCGCCGGAGCAGGTCGGCCGCCAGGGTGGAGCCGGTCGGGCCCGCTCCGGCGATGAGGACGTCGATGTCGTGGCGTTGTCCGGTCATGTGGATCGGTCTCCGGTGATCTCAGGGAAGAAGGCGGTGAGGAGCTGTGCGGTGCCGCGTCTTCGAACGGGACCGTGCGGCCACGGCGGCCGAGGACGCGGCGGGCGCCCGGCGTGAACGTCCTCAGGACGATGCCGAGTCGACCGACGAGGGCGGCCCGGTCGCGACCGCGCTCCTGGGGAGAACAGGGCGTGGATCGAGCCGTGGAACCGGTAGGGCTCCTCGACGATCCGGGGCAGCCGTTCGGTGTCCTGGGACGAGCGCACGTCGCGCCCCGTACGGCCGCCGAGCAGTCGTCGGCCCAGGAGCCGGACGTCCGGCGGTACGAGCGCTGGACGCCTCGGGACGAGTCCGGCGGGACCGGTCAGGGGCAGCGGCAGCGGTCCCATCACCCGCTTCCGGGTAGTGCGGCCCATCCGGCTTCCGGGTGGTGCGGCCCCTGCCGATGGGGCCGCCCATTTTCATCGACGCGGTCTGCCATGCCCACCACCCCCTTAATGGCTACGGTGTACCCGAAAATAATTTCGGGTACACCGTAGCCATTTTTTGCGGCGCGGTCCACACGAGACCCCCCGATGCCCGGGCGACGCCGCGGGCTTCCGTCGGGCATCCGCCCCACGCGCGCGCCTCGCCCCCGCCGAGCGGGAGTGGGGCTCGCGCGTCCGGCGCCGTCCATGGCACTCCGGCGGTGGCGCGATGGCACTGGACCGGCAGGAAGTAACGTGGCTACGGCATGACCGAAATGCTGTGCGCGCAGAGCGGCACCCCCATCGCCCGACAGGAAGGCTCCCGGACATGACCGCCGCCACCCCGGACACTCCCGAGGCCGCGCCCGCACCGGGCAGCCCGGCTTGGTGGGCCGATCGCCCCGGCCCGCGCACCGCACCCCGCCGTGGCCGTCCCGCTCTGGACACCGACCACATCATCGCCACGGCCCTGCGCCTCGTCGACGAGCACGGCGCCCCGGCCTTCTCCTTGCGTACGCTCGCCGACGCCCTCGGCTCCGGCACCGCCACCCTCTACCGCCATTTCGCCGGCAAGGACGAGATCCTGGCCCACCTCGTCGACCGCGTCCTGGGGGAGACCGACCTGAGCGACCTCGATGCCCTCACCACCTGGCAGGAAGTGCTCACCGCCATGGCGCACCGCTTCTATGACGCCCTGCGCCACCACCCCCACATCGTCCCCCTGTTCATGGCCCAGGTCCCCGTCGGCCCCAACGGGCTCGCCCAGCGCGAACGCGTCCTGCACGCCCTCCTGGCCCACGGAGTGCCCGTCGGCCTCGCCGCCCGGGCGTTCGCCGCCGTCGGCCACTACGTCATCGGCTTCGCCGCCCAGCAGCACGGCCCCGCAGCCGCGTCCCCCGACACCGCCCCCCAGCTCGCGGCCTTCTACCGGCAGCTGGACCCCGCCACGTACCCGGCCATCACGCGGGCGGCCACCGCCCTCACCTCCGTACCGCTCGTCGAAGAGTTCCGCTTCGGCCTCGGCCTCCTCGTCACCGGCCTTGAACGCCACACCCCTCACACCGGCAAGGACCCGGCGGGGAGCAGGGCCTGACGGGGAATCCGGTACCAGTGGGCCCAGGCGCCCGACGCCCTCCGAGGAGTCCCTCGGCCCTCAGATAGGCGCGGGCCACGTCCTCCGGGAGGCGCCGCCAGCCGTCCACCTGTTCGTTGAGGCGCGCCAGGTCCGTCGTGGTCAGGACGGTGTTGAGGCGGGCGAGCGCGTGGGTGATCCCCGGCCCCCCGGCACGGGCCCGGTTGACGACGGGGACCACGTAGTCGGCGTTCTGCAGCCGTTTGTCGTCGGCGAGCAGCACGAGCCCGAACGTGTCGAGCGTGGCGTCGGTCGTCGTGGTCAGCACCATCTGGTCCTGGCCGTTCTGGACCGCCTGCTTGGCCGGGGTGGTGCCGACGCCCTTCGGATCGACGGCGGTCACGTCGATCCCGTACACCCTGCGCAGCCCCGGGGCGCAGTACGGCCGGACGACGCACTCGTCGCCCGCCGCGAGCCGTACGGGCAGACCGCTGGCGCCCAGGTCGCTGAGGGTCTTCAGCCGGTGCTCGGCGGCGAAGGCGGCGGTCACCGCGAAGGCGTTCTGGTCGACCGCCCGGCCCGGGTCGAGCACGGTGAGGCCGCGTGGAGCGGCGAGCGCGCGGAGCGCGGTCATGGTGGTGGCCAGGTCCGGCGAGCCGACGGTCGGCGCGTCCGGTCCGTGGGTCTTGGCGTTCAGCCAGTCGGCGAAGGTCGCCGCGTACTCCGGCACGACGTCGATCTGACCGCTTTCGAGCGCCGGTTCGTACAGCTCGCGGTTGGAGACGGAGAGGATCTTCGTACGGTATCCGGCGTCCTGGAGCAGCAGGGCGTACAGCTGTGCGAGCACATCGCTCTCGGTGAATCCGGCCGAGCCCACGGTCAGCCGGTGGCTGTCCCCCGGCGGGGCCGTCACCGCGCCCCGGTTCTCCAGGGAGGGCCCGGTTCCGCAGCCCGCGAGGACGAGCGCGAGGAGCGTGCCGAGGGCGACGCGAGGACGGGGGCGGCGGCGCGGCCCCGGGAGCGCGCGCCGGTACGTCCTCCGGCGTGCGCGCCGGATCATGTGCCGCCCTCCCGCGCCCCGCCGGGGGCGAGCCGCTGGACGCCTTCGAACAGGCCCTCCACGAGCAGGGCGAGCACCGCGACGAGGACGGCACCGGCGACGACCTGCGGGGTGGAGGCGAGGTTGAACCCGGCGGTGATGATCCGGCCGAGCCCGCCGCCACCCGCCAGGGCGGCGACGGTGGCGGTGGCGACCAGTTGCACGGCGGCGATCCGGACCCCGGTGAGGACCAGGGGCAGCGCGAGCGGCAGCTCGACCCGGGCGAGGGTCTGGGCGCCGGTCATGCCCATGCCCCGGGCGGCCCGTACGACGTCCGCGTCGACGCCCCGCGTTCCCACGTACGCGTTGGTGAGCAGCGGCGGCACGGCGAACAGGACGAGGGCGATGATCGTCGGCCAGTCCCCGTACGCCCCGATCGGGCTGAGCAGGAGGAGGACGAGCACCGCGAAGGTGGGCACGGCGCGGCCCATGTTGGAGAGGTTCACGGCGAGCGCCCCGCCCTTGCCGAGGTGGCCGAGGACCAGGGCGACGGGCAGCGCGATCACGCAGCTGACCACCAGGCAGACGCCGGTGAGGAAGAGGTGCTCGCCGAGCCGGTGCCAGACGCCGTTCTCGCCGGACCAGTGCGTGGAGGTGGTGAGCCAGGACCAGGTGTCGGCGAGGGTCTTCATCCGCTCCTCCCCTGCCGGGTCCAGGGGGTGAGCAGCCGTTGCGCGCCGAGGAGGAGCAGATCGGCGGCGACGGCGATGAGGACGCAGAGGACGGAGGCGGTGAGGACCTGTGCCTTGAAGTAGGTGTTCATCCCGGACCAGATCAGGTTGCCGAGACCGCCGTGGCCGACGATCGCGCCGATGGTGACGAGCGAGACGGCGGAGACGGTGGCGATCCGGAGCCCGGCCATCGCTGCGGGCAGCGCGAGCGGCAGTTCGACGGCGAGCAGCAGCCGGAGCCGTCCGTGTCCGAGGCCGAGCGCGGCCTGCCGGGTCTCCTCGGGCACGGCCCTGAGCCCGGCGAGGAGGTTGCGGACGAGGAGGGTGAGCGAGTAGAGGACGAGCCCGGCGACGACCAGTGTGGCGGAGAGCCCGTAGACCGGCAGGAGCAGCGAGAACAGCGCGAGGGCCGGGATCGTGTAGAGGAGGGTCGTGATCCCGAGGACGGGTCCCGCGATCCTGTTCCAGCGGCGGGCCGCGAGCGCGAGGGGCACCGCGATCAGCAGCCCGAGCGCGACGGAGACGAAGGTCAGCTGTACGTGCTCGACGACGGCGTCGGCCAGGATCTCGCGCCGGGTGGAGAGATAGGCGCCGCAGATCCAGTCGTTGCGGGCGAGACAGTCGTCGGGCGGCGCGGTCACCTTCCCATTCGAGGCGGTACGGGTGCGGGGCGCGCGGGGAGGGGTCCGTTCGGGTGGAGGGCGGCGCGCCGGGCGGGCGCGGGGATCTCCGGGCGAGCTGTTCGGGCGGGGACGTCCACACCACGGGTGGGGACGTCACCGCCACGGAAACGGACCTGATGCACCGGGTGCGGTGTCGGGCCCTCGTGACCGGGGCCGTGCGGGCCGGCGGGCCCCGGTCGGCTGTCGGCTGTCGGCTGTCGGCTGTCGGGAACCCGGTCAGTCGTTCTGGAGGACCGCCAGGACGTTGCCCGCCGGGTCCTTGAACCAGGCGATGGCCGGGCCGCCGCCACCTCGTACGACGCCCTTCGCGTCGGCCTCGAAGACGGGGTAGCGCTCCAGGGTCACCCCGCGCGCGATCAGTCCGTCGACGGCCCGGTCGATGTCGTCGACCTCGAAGTTCAGGACCGTGAAGGTGGCGGGCACGTGGTCGTCCTTGGGGTAGGCGAGGATCCGGGCGCCGCCCGCGAGGGTGAGGAAGAGCATCCGTGCCTCCCCCTCGCCCCGCACCTCCGCCGTCAGGCCGAGGGTGTCGCCGTAGAAGCGCCGGGCCGCGTCGAGGTCGTCGACCGAGAAGCCGCTGAACGCCGGAGTTGCGCCGAACATGACGTGCTCCCTTCCGGGGGCCCGTCGTACGGCCCCCTTCCAGGATCGGCCCGGAACGCTCAGGGAGCGATCGGCAGCCGCCGCTTGTGCTCGGTCAGCCGGTAGCGGCGGACGATCGACTCGAACGCCCGTTCGGCGACCGGCTTCCCCTCCAGGAAGTCGTCGATGTCGTCGTACGTGACACCGAGCGCGTCCTCGTCGGGCTTGCCCGGGTCCAGCGTCTCCAGGTCGGCGGTAGGCACCTTCCACACCAGTTCGGTCGGGGCGCCCAGCTCGGCGGCGATCGCCCGGACGCGCCGCTTGGTCAGTCCGGTGAGCGGGACGACGTCGGCGGCGCCGTCGCCGAACTTGGTGAAGAAGCCGGAGACGGCCTCGGCCGCGTGGTCGGTGCCGACGACGAGCCCGTCACGGGCGCCCGCCACCGCGTACTGGGCGATCATCCGCTGCCGGGCCTTGATGTTGCCCTGCACGAAGTCCTGGTGGTGGGCGTCCCGGAAGGTCACGCCACCGGCCAGGCAGGCCGCCAGGGCGGCGTCGCTCGCCGCCTTCACGTCCACGGTGAGGACCTCGTCGGCGCGGATGAAGCCCAGGGCGTTCTGCGCGTCGCCCTCGTCCGCCTGGACGCCGTACGGCAGGCGCATCGCGGAGAAGGTGGCGTCGTGCCCGGCGGCACGGGCGCGCTCGACGGCGAGCTGGCAGAGCCGCCCGGCGGTCGTGGAGTCGACGCCACCGCTGATCCCGAGGACCAGGGAGCGCAGCCCCGTGGAGGTGAGCCGCTCGGTGAGGAAGGCCACCCGGCGCTCGATCTCCGCCTTCGGGTCGAAGGTCTCGGACACCTGGAGGTCCCGGGCGATCTGCTGCTGGAGGGCGATGGACGCCGGGTCGGTCACGGGAGGTCTCCTCGTCGGGGCGGCCGGTCGGGGGCGGTCGGTCGGGGGCGGTCGGGCCCGTTCGGGTCCGGGTGACGACTCTACGCACCGGGGCCACGGCTCGTCTCCTCGCCCCGGACCGCCCGTGCGCGCCCCCGGGGTCGGCTCCCGTGCTGGTCAGGGGACCGGTGGCCGGTTCCACGGCCGGGCGCGCCGCCGGGGCGGCGGTCGCTCATCCCCCGCCGGGGCCGCCTTCCGGGGCTCAGCCGGGCCGGGGCCCGCGCAGGGCGCGGTCGAGGCCGTCCGGTGGGGGGCCGGTGAGGGCACGGCCGACGTTCTTCTCGTGGGCGGGCTCGCCGAGGGGCGCGCGGCCGGTAGCCGGTGTGCCGCGCCGGGGGCGGCCGGTGGAGCGCCGGTACGCCTCCCCCGTGCCGGAGGCGTCGGCCGCGCGCCCGCCGTCGCCGGACGCGGCGAGGGCCGGGGAGAGGGGGCCGTGGTGGGGGGCCGTGGTGGGGGGCCGTGGTGGGGGGCCGTGGTGGGGATGTCGGGGCCGGGGACGGCACCGGGGCTCGCGCCGAGGCAACGGCCCTTCGAGCGTGGCGCACGCGTGCTCGGCGGCGCCGACCAGGTCGCCCTCCAGGAGTCCGGTGCGGGTGAGGCGGTGCTCCAGGGCGGTGCGGGTCCGGTGCCCGTCCAGTTCCTCGCGCCGGGCGCGCGGGGCGAGGGCCTCCTCGCGTGCCTCGGCGACCCGGCCGAGACCGGTGAGGACGAAGACCCGGACGAGGAGGCGGTCGCCGTCGGGGCGACCGAGGCCGGTCCACCGGGCGCCGTCGGGACAGCGTGCGTTGTCGGGGCGGCGTACGGCGTCGGAGCGGGGTACGGCGGACGGCGTCGGGGCGGCGTGCGGCGGACCGGTGCGCGGCGCGCGGGGGCGAACCGGGTCTTCCCGACTCCCCCGACACCGGCCACGGTGACCAGAGACGGTGCTCCGTCGACGCGGCGGAGACGTCCTCCGGGTTCGCCCTCCGGTTCCGCGCTCCGGTTTCCGTGCTCCGGTTCCGTACGACGTCCCCCGGACCCGGGTTTCTCGTCCGGCGGATGCCCACGCACGGCGGCTGCGGTCTCCCCCATGCGGACGGCGGACGGCGAACGGCGGACGGCACCCGCAGGTCACGCGGCTTCGACCGTGACGGCCACGGAGTGCCAGCCCTGCGCCCCGTCGGGCATGGTGTCGGTCCGCTGTTCCGGCTGGGTGGTGCCGGTCCCGTCGGTGGCGCGCACGGTGAGGGTGTGCTGTCCGGGCGTGGCCGTCCAGGGGAGGACCCACTGTCGCCAGGTGTCTCGGCTGTCCTCGGCGGCGAGCCGGGCGTCCCGCCAGGGGCCGTCGTCGACGCGGACCTGGACCCGGCTGATGCCCCGGTGCTGGGCCCAGGCGACCCCGGCGACCGCGACGGTGCCCGCGCGGGGCCGGGCGAAGGGGCGCGGGGTGTCGATGCGGGACTCGGTCTTGACCGGCGCCCGCGCGGACCAGCCGCGCGGCACCCAGTAGGCGTCGTAGGCGGCGAAGGTGGTGAGTTCGACGGACTCGATCCACTTGCAGGCGGAGACGTAGCCGTAGAGCCCGGGGACGATCATGCGGACGGGGAAGCCGTGGGCGAAGGGCAGGGGTTCGCCGTTCATCCCGAAGGCGAGGAGCGCGTCACGGCCGTCCATGACGGTCTCGACGGGCGTGCCGATGGTCATGCCGTCGACGGAACGGGCGACGAGCTGATCGGCGGGCCCGCCCTCGGAGGGGGGCCGGACACCGGCCTCCCTGAGCAGGTCGGCGAGGGAGACGCCGAGCCAGCGGGCGTTGCCGACGTACGGGCCGCCGACCTCGTTGGAGACACAGGCCAGGGTGATGTCCCGTTCGATCGTCCGACGTGCCGCCAGTTCCCTGAGTGTGAAGGTGACTTCTTCGGGCACGCCGTCGCCGTGGACGCGGAGCCGCCAGGTGTCGGCGTCGACCCGGGGTACGACGAGGGCGGTGTCGACGCGGTAGAAGTCCCGGTTCGGGGTGAGGAAGGGGCTGATGCCGGGGACGCGGAGCCGGGCTCCGGCGGGTACGGGCGGCGCGGGGGAAGCGGGGCGGGGCAGGCGCAGGGCTTCGCGGGAGGCGACGGCGTTCTCCTGTACGGGGCTGCCGATCGCGCGGGCGACCGCGGCGGCGCCGGTGGCGAGGAGCCCGGCCGAGGCGGCGACGAGGAGGAAGCCCCGGCGGTCCGCGCGGACGTCCGGGCCGGGGCCCGTGGCCCCGGTGCCGCCCTGGGCGGTGCCCGTCGTCCCGCCGGAGCCTTCCCCGCCGGGGCCCGTGCTCTCACCAGAGCCCTTGTTCTCGTCGGGGCCCGTGCTCCCGCCGGTTGCGGCCGGTTCGCGGGTGGCGGTCGAGGCTCCCGCCGGGAGGCGTCGGGCCAGGGCGTACAGCAGGAGGGCTCCGGCGGCGGCGCCGACGAGCGAGGGGACGGCGTCGGTCAGGGACCGCGAGTCGGGGCGGGTGACGGCGGCAACCGCACCGAGGACGCCGAAGGCACCGACCGCCACCGCGCCGACGAGCCGGTGGCGCGACGCGAGGAGCCCCACGGCGGCGGCGAGCACACCGAGGACGGCGAGGATGCCGAGCTGGAGGACTGTCTTGTCGTTCTCTCCGAACGCGCGGATCGCCCAGTCCTTGACGGTCGCCGGGGTCCGGTCGATCAGGGTGCCGCCCACGGCGATCACGGGACCGGCCTCGGGCCGCACCCAGAAGGAGGCGAGGTCCGCGACGGCGAGGGAGACGTACCCGGAGACGAGGCCGCCGACCGCCGCCAGGAGCCGGTCCGTGCGGGTGGGCTCGCGCCGGGGCTGTGAAAGGGTCATGCCTCTCCATTCGGCATCCACGGCCTTCCGGCCGGGCCCTTTCACCCGGAAGACGGACGGAACGCGGGGCCGTCGCGGGGCGGGGTCCCGGCGGCGGGGCGCCCCCCGATTCCCGCGTCCCGGGCCCGCTGGCTCCCGGGGCGGCGGTCCCGTGATCCGTGGACGGCGCCGGGCCGGTGCGCGGGACCCTGGGAACACGGGCGGGCCCGGGAACGGCGGGGTCGCGGCACGACTGGGCGGACGGACCCGAGCACGCGGTCCGAGTGACCGTCCGGGGCGCGGCGGACGTACGGCGAGCGGGCCTCGGAAGCGGCGTACCGTGGCACCATGTCCACACCCGCACCCGGTCTCACCAGCGGCGCGGTGGCCCGTAGCCTCGGCGTCGCTCCCACCACCCTGCGCTCCTGGGACCGGCGTTACGGCATCGGTCCCGTCTCCCGGGAGAACGGCAGGCACCGGCGGTGGACGCCGGACGACGTCGCCGTCGTCCGGGAGATGTGCCGTCTGACCGCCTCGGGGGTCCCGCCCGCCGAGGCCGCGCGCGCCGCCCTGCAGGGCGCCTCCGCGTCCGCCGATGGGCACGCGCCTCCGCCCGCCCGCCCCACGCCCGTGTCCGCCGGGCCGGTGGAGGACGCGCCGCCGGGCGGGGACGTCCTGCGGGAACGCCGGGGTCTCGGGCGGGCGGCCGTCCGGCTCGACTCACGGGCGCTGGACGCGCTCCTGGAGTCCGCGATCGCGCGGCACGGTCTCGTCACCGCCTGGGAGGAGGTCGTGGCGCCCGCCCTGCACGCGGCGGGCCGGAGCTGGGAGACCTCCGGCGACCGTTACGTGGAGGTGGAGCACCTGCTGTCCTGGCACGTGTCGACGGCGCTGCGCCGGATGGCGCCCCGGGGGCCCGGTGGCCCGCTCCCGGCCGCCGCGCCGCACGTCCTGCTCGCCTGCGTGCCGAACGAGCAGCACACGCTCCCGCTGGAGGCGCTGGCCGCCGGTCTCGCCGAACTCGGGCTCCCGGCAAGGATGTTCGGTGCGGCCGTGCCGCCCGAGGCGCTCGACAGGGCGGTACGGAGGACGGGTCCCGCCGCCGTCGTGCTGTGGGCGCAGGCCCGGTCGACGGCGAACCATCCGCTGGCCCGGCACGTCGCGGGCACCTCGTGGGGCGTCAGGGGTGCCCGCTCCCGGACGACGGTCCTGCTCGCGGGCCCCGGCTGGGCGGGCCAGCCGCCGGGGCCCGGCATGTTGCGTCCCGGCGGACTGCGGGAGGCGCTGGCCGCGCTCAGGGGCCTGTGCGGCCCCGGGCCCGCGCCGGAGGAGGGGCCCGCCACGGCGGGGTGACGCGCGGGCGGTCGAGCGGACACGGCTCCCCGTGCCCGCCCCCGCGCTCTCCTCTCCCCCGTGCCCGGAGCGCGCGTGCTCGCCCGGTCCGGGGCCCGTGTCCGTACGCCTCCGGTCTCAGTCCAGGTCCCGGGCGCGGCGGAAGCGGGCCAGGCCCTCGGAGAGTTCGACGACCGGGTCGGGGTAGGCGTACCGGGCGCGCTCCAGACCGGGCACCTTCCACGGCTCGTGGACGGCGGGGCCTTCGAGGCCCGCGAGTTCCGGCACCCAGCGGCGTACGTACGTGCCGTCGGGGTCGTAACGCCTGCCCTGGAGCACCGGGTTGAGCACCCGGTTGGGGCGGCTGTCGGTGCCCGTGCCCGCCATCCACTGCCAGTTGAGCTGGTTGTTGGCGATGTCGCCGTCCACCAGGAGTTCCATGAAGTGCCGGGCGCCCGCTCGCCAGTCGACGTACAGCGTCTTGGTGAGGAACGAGGCGACGAGGAGCCGTCCCCGGTTGTGCATCCAGCCCTCGTGGGCGAGTTGGCGCATGGCGGCGTCCACGACGGGATAGCCGGTGCGGCCCTCGCGCCAGGCCAGGAGGTCGGCCTCCGCCTCCTTCCCGTGGCGCCAATCGTCGTTCCGGGTGCGGTAGTCGGCGGTGGAGGCGTCCGGGCGGGCCGCGAGCACCTGGTGGTGGAAGTCGCGCCAGCACAACTGGCGGACGAACGCCTCGGCGCCCGTGCCGCCCCGGGACCTGGCCCGGTGGACGGCCTCGGCCGCCGAGACGGCTCCGAAGTGCAGGAACGGCGAGAGCCGCGAGGTGGCGTCGCCCGGGAGGTCGTCGTGGCGTTCCTCGTAGGCGTCGGCGTCCCGGCCGAGCCAGGCGGCGAGGCGCCGACGGCCCTCCTTCTCGCCCCCGGCGGCCAGGCCCGGCGAGAGGGACCCGGCGTCCTTCCGGGCGGGCAGGTCCTCCGAGCCGAGGTCCTCGGGCACCTGGACCCGGCGCGGTGCGGCGAGCGGTTCGCGCAGCCGCTCGCGCGACCAGCGGCCGAAGTAGGGCGTGAAGACGGCGTAGTGGTCCGATCCCACCGGGGTGACGGCGCCCGCCGGCAGCGCGGTGACGACGCCGTCGTGGACGTACAGCCTGCGTCCGTCCGCCTCCAGCGCCCGGCGCAGCCGGTCCTCCCGGCGGCGCGCGAACGCGCTGTGTCCGGCCGCCATGTGCACGTCGTCGGCGTCGGTCTCGCGGACGACCGCGCCGACCTCGGCCACGGGGTCCCCCGAGCGCACCACGAGCCGTCCGCCGCGCTCGCGCAGTCCGGCGTCGAGGTCCGCGAGGCAGTCGGCGAGGAACGCGCGCCGGTTCGGCGAGGCCGGACCGGCGCGGTCCACCGCCGGGTCGCGGACGAAGAGGGGGACGACCGGGTTGCCCCGGCCGAGGGCCGCGCGCAGGGGTGGATGGTCGTGGACGCGCAGGTCCGAGGTGTAGAGGACGACCGAGACGTTCATGGCGGGGCTCCTGGGGTCACCGGCGGGCCGTGGTGCGCGCGGACCGCCGGTGGTCGCGTTCTGCATGTCGCCGGGCATTCCCGGCGCGGGGCCCGGCCGGATGCGGGTGGAGGGGGTGACCGCTGCCGGGTTACGGCGTCCGGGGGCCGGGGCCGGGGTCAGCCCGGCGCGCCCTCCCCGGGCGGGGCCGTCCGTGGGGCCCGCGTGCCCTCCCCGGGCCGGGCCGTCCGTGGGGCCCGCGTGCCTTCGCCGGGTCCGGCCGACCGTGGGGCCTGCGCCGTCCCTGCCGTCCCTGCCGTCCCCGCCGTCTCTGCTTCCCCTGTCACCCCCGCCATCTCCGCTGTCCCTGCCGTCCCTGCCACCCCTGTCCTCTCTGCTCCCCCTGCGGTCTCCGGCGTCCTCGCCGTCTCCGGCGTCTCCGCCGTCTCCGCCGTGCGCGCGATCTTGCGGGCCATCCCGCCGAACACCACCGCGTGGAACGGCGACACGCTCCACCAGTAGGCCTGGCCCGCCAGGCCGTGCGGGTGGAACAGGGCCCGCTGCCGGTAGCGGGACCGGCCGTCGCCGTCCTGTTCCACGTACATCTCCAGCCACGCGAGTCCCGGGAGTCGCATCTCGGCACGCAGCCGCAGCAGTCGGCCGCGTTCGATCTCCTCCACGCGCCAGAAGTCCAGCGAGTCGCCCACCCGCAGGCGGGTGGCGTCGCGGCGGCCCCTGCGCAGCCCGACGCCGCCGACGAGCCGGTCGAGCCAGCCGCGTACCGCCCAGGCGAGCGGGAAGGAGTACCAGCCGTTCTCCCCGCCGATTCCCTCGACGACCCGCCACAGGGCCTCCGGCGGCGCGGCGACGGCCCGTTCCCGGACGTCGGTGTAGAGGCTGCCGCCCGCCCAGTCGGGGTCGGTGGGCAGCGGGTCGCTCGGCGCGCCCGGCACGGAGGCGGAGGACCAGCGGGTGCTGATCCGGGCCTCGCGGACGCGGCGGAGGGCGAGGTCGAGGGCGGTGTCGAAGGGGAGCGGGGTGCCCGGCGGGTCGGGCACGAGGGCGGCGATGTCGTGCTCGTCGCAGACGACCTCGTACCTCAGCGACTCCGCGAGGGGGCGGGCGATGGACCGGGGCACGGGGGTGACCAGGCCGATCCAGTGGCTGGACAGGCGCGGGGTCAGCACGGGGACGGGGACGATGAGCCGCCGGGGCAGTCCGGCGACGGCGGCGTACCGGCGCATCATCCCGAGGTAGGTGAGGACGTCGGGCCCTCCGATGTCGAAGGCGCGGCTGACCTCCGGGGGCATGTCCGCGCTGCCGACGAGGTAGCGCAGGACGTCCCGGACGGCGATCGGCTGGATGCGGGTGCGCACCCAGCTCGGGGTGACCATCACGGGGAGGCGTTCGGTGAGGTAGCGGAGCATCTCGAAGGACGCGGAGCCGGACCCGATGATGACGGCGGCGCGGAGCACGGTGGTGGGCACGCCGGAGCGCAGCAGGATCTGTCCGACCTCGGCGCGCGAGCGCAGGTGCGGGGAGAGGGCGTGGTCGGGCACACCGCGCGGAGTGAGGCCGCCGAGGTAGACGATGCGGCGGACCCCGGCGGCGCGGCTCCGGTCGGCGAAGGTGCGGGCCGCGAGCCGGTCGGTGCGTTCGAAGCCGGGACCGCCGCCGAGGGCGTGCACCAGGTAGTAGGCGACGTCGACATCGCGGAGTGCCGGGTCGAGGGACGGTCCGTCGGTGACGTCCCCCCGGACGATCTCCACGTCTCCGGCCCAGGGGTGGTCCCGGAGTTTCGCGGGGGTGCGGGCCAGGCAGCGGACCCGGTATCCGGCCGCGAGGAGTTCGGGGACCAGGCGTCCGCCGATGTAGCCGCTGGCGCCGGTGACGAGGCACAGCGGCGCCGGGGCCGTCCGGCCGCCGGGGCGCGTACCGCGCGTGTCCGCACTGTGCGTGTCGTGCGTGTGCGTGTCGTCCGTGTCCGTGCCGTGCGTGTCCTTGTCGTGCCTGCCGTGGGTGTCCGTGCCGGGCTCGTCCGTCATGGGCTGCTCCGTTCCGCTGCCGGGCCGTCCTGCTCCCGCGCCGTACGGGGCCGGGCGCTCCCCGCCGTACGGGACCCCTCGGACTCCCCCACCGTACGGACCCGTCGGACCCGCCCGCCGTACGGGGCTCCTCCGTGGGTTCTCCCGGTAGCTCTTCCGCCACGGGGGCGGTCGCGGATGCGGAACCGGTCCCTCCCTCCGTACGGGGTGTGGGGAGAGGGCGAGCGGCAGCGGCAGCGGCACGGCTCCGGTCACGGCGGCACGGCGGACGCGGTCCGGCTGCTCAGGAACGCTCCGGGGTGCTCGGGGCTCGGCGGTCCGCGCCCCGCACCCGGTGTTCGGTGCCCCGCCGCGTCCGGACGTCCTGATCGCCCGGACGGGTGAGGGGGCCGGTGCGCGAGCGGGCCCGTGGCCTGCTCGCGCACCGGTTCCGTCAGCCTCCGGTCTCGCGGACGGCCAGCTCGATCAGGTCGGTGACCTCGACGGGCCGGGAGGCCAGGGAGGCGTGGCTGGCGTCGAGTTCGATGGTCTTGCGCGGGTTCATGCGCGCGGCCATGCGGCGCTCGTTGTCCGGGTGGATCATGTGGTCCTGGGTGGAGACCTGGTAGTAGGTCGGCTTGACCTTCCAGGCGGGGGCGGTGATGTTGTCGCCGAAGGTGGAGGCCAGCGGCGCCTTCTGGGTGACGGCCATGACCAGGGTCTCCGCCTCGCCCAGGTCCTGGGCGAAGCTCTCGCGGAAGGCCTCCTGCTTGATCCACAGGTAGCCGTCGGAGTCGGGGACGAGGTTGTCGAAGGCCGCGGGCGGGTGCTCCTGGCTGATCTGTCCCGGGCTCTCCCCCGCGTCGGGGGCGAAGGCGGCGATGTAGACGAGGCCGGTCACGTTCGGGAGGTCGCCCGCCTCGGTGATGACGGCGCCGCCGTACGAGTGGCCGACGAGGATCACGGGGCCGTCCACCTGGCGGACCATCTTCCGGGTGCGCTCGGCGTCCTCGGCGAGGGAGGTCAGCGGGTTCTCGACGGCGTGGAGCCCGTGGTGTCCGCGCCGGTGGAGTTCGCCGATGACGTGGCCCCAGTGGGCGGCGCCGCCCCAGAAGCCGTGTACGAGGACGATGGAGGGCTTGTCTGCCATGGTTCCCTACCGATCTGAGAAGAAGTGGCCCCCTGTTCCCGCCCGTACCCCCGTCGTCACGCTACGCGCGCGGCGGCGGGCCCGCACGCGGGCCGGGGCTGCCTGGCGGACACTGGGGGTGGAGAGCCGACCGCGCGAGGAGGGTCCGCCATGAGCAGTGCCGCACCCAAGGTCAGCACGTTGCCGCCGGAGCACCGGGAGCGTCTGATGGCCTTCGCCGAGGACGTGTACTTCGAGTCCGGTCACCGGCTCTTCGAGGAGCAGGGGTACGCCGACCGGTTCTGGATCGTGAAGACGGGCGCGGTGACGCTCGACGCGAAGGTGCCGGGCCGCACCGCCCCGGTGATCGAGACGCTGCGCCACGGCGAGCTGGTGGGCCTCTCGTGGCTGTTCCCGCCGTTCCTGAGCCAGTCGGGGGCGGAGGCGATGACTCCGGTGCGGGCGCACGAGTTCGACGCCCCCGCCGTCCGCTCGATGTGCCGTTCGGACACGGAGTTCGGCGCGGCGGTGATGTTCTGGGTGGGGTCGATCCTCGCGCACCGGCTCCATGTGACCCGGGTGCGGCTCCTCGATCTGTACGCGCCGCACGGGAGCGGGATGCTCGCCTGAGGGCGGCGGGACGGCCGGTCCTCGTGGGGCGGCCGGGCCCGACGGGCCCGACGGGATCGGCGGGATCGGCGGGATCGGCGTCCGGCAGCCCCGGCGAGGCCCGGCGTCGGCAGCTCCGGCGAGGCCCTGCGAGGTCGTCCTACGCGGCGCCGGAGGGCCGCCCGGTGGAGCGGGCGCGGCGGTGGGCGGCGACGCGTTCGCGCGTCGCGCACCGGCGGGAGCAGTAGCGGCGCTCCGGGCCGCTGCCCCGGGCGATGAAGACGTCCTGGCAGGCGGGCGAGGCGCAGATCCTGCCGGGCGGGCGCTGGCGGTCCCAGACGAGCACGGCCAGGGCCGTGCAGGAGGAGGCGAGGAACCACTCGTCCCAGGGCGCGTCGTCGTCGTGGTCGAGGTGGGGGTGCCAGGGGGTGCCGCCACCGTGCGAGGTCAGACGGAGCCGTCCCGTGTGGTTCCGCAGCAGGCGGTTGAGGACGGCGGCGGCGTCCTCGGTGCGCTCGGCGGCGAAGACCTCCCGCAGCAGGGCGGCGGCCTCGCGCATCGCGCCGACGTCCCGGACCGTGAGGTCCACCGGGTCCGGCTCCCCGTGGGCCCGGAGCGTCCCGGCGACCACGGACGGATCGGGATCCTCGTCGGCGAGGGCGTTGATCAGGGCGGCGGTGCGCCGGGCGGTGGCGAGGACGGAATGCCGGGTGGACCAGTCGTCACCGCCGTCGCCGGGGGCACCACGGCCACTGCCGCTCTCGGCGCCTCCGGGGTCCCCATGAGTGCCGGGAGCGCTGCCGCTGTCGGTACCGCCGGGGTCTCTGTGATCGCTGGGGAGGGACACGGAGCCGAATGTAACGCATCTTGCTGACTTTTGAGTTACCTCCGTAACGTCTCGCGCATGGCAGAACGTCACGTGCTCCCCCGCTACTTCGCCGGGGCGGTCGCGGCCCGTACCGGGGACGAGATGTCGGGACCGGCGCTGATGCTGGCGGGATTCGCCCTGGCCGGATCGGCCGCCGACGCGTCCGCGCTGCTCGCGGGCATCACCGTCTCCGCGGCCCTCGGGGGTCCGGTGCTCGGGGTGCTCCTCGACCGGGCGGAACGGCCGGGCCGGATGCTGGCCGGGGCCCTCCTCCTCTACGCGACGGGCCTGGGGGCCGTTCTCCTGGGCCTCGGCCGGTGGCCGTTCGCCGTCAGCGTGCTGGTCGCGGGGGTCACGGGCCTGCTGGGTCCGGCCCTCTCGGGCGGCTGGACGGCCCAGCTCCCGCGTGTGGTGCCGGACGCCCGTCTCCCCCGGGCGAACGCGCTCGACGCCATGACGTTCGGCGTGGCGGCGCTGGCCGGACCGGCGCTCGCCGGGGGCGTGGCCGAAGCCCTGGGGGCCTCGGCGGCGGTGGTGGTGTCCGTGGCGCTCATCGCCCTGGCGCTGCCCGCCGCGTGGCTGCTGCCCGCCCGCCCCGCCCCGCCGCCGTCCGGGGACCAGATCCCCTGCGAGAACACGTCCCGGCGGCACCGGTCGTCCTCGGTGGTCGGCGACCTCCTCGCCGGAGCGCGGATCGTCGCCGGGAGGCCCGCCCTGGCGAGGGCGACCCTCACCTCGGTCGTCTGCTGCGTCGCCCAGGGAGTGCTGATGGCGTGCGTCCCGCTCCTGGGCGAGCGGGTCCTCGGCGGGGCCGGTCAGGGCGCGGTGCTGCTCTCCTGCGCGGCGGTCTCCGCGCTGGTGGCCGATGCCGTGCTCGCCCGGTCGCCCCGGGCGGTCTCCCCCGACACGCTCCTGTGGTCCGGCGCCCTCGTCCAGGCCGCCGCCCTGGGCCTGGCCTCGGCCTCCCAGGGACGGCCGGTCGTGCTCGTCGCGGCCGTCCTCCTGCTGGGGACCGGCGAAGGACCGCAGCTGGCCGCCCTGTTCGCGGTCCGCCACCGGGAGGCCCCCGAGCGCCTGCGGAGCCAGATCTTCACCACCGGCGCCAGTCTGAAGATCACCGGATTCGCCCTCGGGGCGGCGGCGGGCGGACCGCTCGCGGGCTGGTCCCTCTCCGGCGCCCTGGCACTCGCGTCCGGTACGGCGGCCCTCGCGGCACTGGTCTTCTTCGTGGTCCCGACGGCCGTCGCCGCACCGGCCGGGAGGGACGCGAGGCCGGAACGACCCCACCGGTGACCCGCCCGGTTCCGGGGCGCGGGCAGGTTCTTCCCTTTCTCTGTACGGGAGTTGTACGGGCGTTGTACGAGGGCTGTACGGGGCGCGGCGAAAGTGGCTGCACGCCGACGCAACGGCGCTCGGCACACTCCATCCGATGCAGGAGCCCCCCATGAAGCCCATGTCCCGTACCCGCGCCGCCCTCGCCGGCGGTCTCGCCGTCGTGGCGCTCGGCACCCTCACCGCCGGGGTCGGCGTCGCCCAGGCGGGCGAGAAGGACGACCGGCGCGTCAAGGTCACCGAGCGGGAGATCGCCGGTCTCTTCGACGGCTGGAACGCGGCCCTGCGGTCCGGCGACCCGGAGCGGGTCACCGACCGGTACGCCAAGGACGCCGTCCTCCTGCCGACCGCCTCCCCGCGCATCCGCACCAACCACGCCGAGATCACCGACTACTTCGAGCACTTCCTGCTGAAGAAGCCCCGTGGCGAGAAGATCCGCTCGGTGATCACGGTCCTGGACCAGAACTCCGCCCTGGACGCCGGTCTGTACCGCTTCCACCTCACCGACCCGGCGACCGGTGTCACCAAGCCGGTCGAGGCCCGCTACACGTACATGTACGAGAAGCGCGGCGGCGAGTGGCTGATAGTCAACCACCACTCCTCGGTGCTGCCGGCCGAGGGCTGATCCACCGGGGCTGTCCCTCGGCCACCGGCCGCAGCCCGATCCGTACGCACAGTCCGCCGCCGGGCGCGTCCCGGAGGGCCACCCCACCGCCGTCGTCGGTGACGAGCTGCTTGACGATGGCGAGCCCGAGCCCCGAGCCCGAACGGCCGGTCAGTCCCTGACCGCGCCAGAACCGGTCGAAGGCACGGGCCTGCTCGGCGGCGGACATGCCGGGCCCCTGGTCGAGCACTTCGAGGACCGCCTCCTCGGGGCCGCCCGCCTCCAGGCGTACGGTGATCGTCCCCTGGTCCGGGGAGACCTCCAGGGCGTTGGAGAGCACGTTGTCCAGGACCTGGTCGAGGTTGCCGGGTCCGGCGAGGACCCGCAGTCGCGCGTCGGCGTCGCCGGTCAGGACGATGGTCACCCCCCGTTCGTCGGCGGCTGGCCGCCAGACGCTCAGCCGCTGCTCGACGAGTTCGCGCAGGGCGAGCGGCTCGGGCGCGGACACCTTGGCCTCGGCCCGCGCGAGCACGAGGAGCCCGCTGACCAGACGGCTCATCCGGACCACCTCGGCGGTCGCCTGGTCCACGTCCTCACGGACGAACTCGTCGTCCACGCCGTCCGCGATGTTGTCCAGGGAGAGCCGCAGCGCGGTCAGCGGGGTACGCAGCTGGTGGGAGGCGTCCGCGACGAAGATGCGCTGCGAGGCAACGAGCGTGTCGAGCCGCTCGGCCCCCTGGTTGAGGGTCCGGGCCAGGGTCTGTGTCTCCCGCGGTCCCGTCACCGGCGAGCGGGCCGTGAGGTCGCCGTCGCCGAAGCGGCTGGCCATGTCGTTGAGCTGGCGCAGCGGCTTGGTGAGCAGCCGGGCCACGATCGCGCCGAGTCCCGCCGCGACCGCGAGGACCCCGACCGCGAGGATCGCGCGGAACCCCCAGATCTTCCAGAGCCGGTCGGTCAGATCGGCGGTCTCGTACCGGACGCGCACGGCGCCGACGATCCGGTCCTCCCGTCCGGCGGCCTCCCCCCGCGCGTACACGGGTACGGTGACCACCAGTTGAGGTCCCCACACGATGCTCGAACCCCAGTCGACGGTGGTCCTGCCGTGCGCGAGGGCCGCGTCGAAGGCCGCGTCGCCCGGGTGTTCCGGCAGCGGGAGCGGGGGCATGGAGCTGCGGCCGTCGGCGGCGACCACCTCGACCAGACCGGGGGTCTCGTCTCCGTACGCCGCCGCCATCCGGGCCAGCGCCTGCCGGGCGGGCGCGTCGCCGTCGCCGAGCAGCAGCGCCATGGTCGTGGCCTCACGGCGTACGGACTCCTCGGTGTCGCCGCGCAGTTGGGCCGTGAGGGTGAGGGCGACGGGCACGGTGAAGGCGGCCAGGGCGACCGCGACCAGTGCCACGTAACTGACGATCAGACGCTTGATCACGGGCGGTCGGACACCTCGGGGGCACCGGACGCGCCGGACCGGCCGGGCCGGTCAGGCCGGTCCGCCGGGGCGGTCGCTTCAGTCGGGCCGGTCGCTTCGGTCGGCCCCCCTGACCCTGCTGACCCCACTGGTCCCGTCGTCCCCGGCCCGTCCGGTTCACCCGGTTCACCCGGTTCACCCGGCTCTCCGACGACCAGGCGGAAGCCGACGCCGCGCACCGCCTCGATGGTCACCGCCCCGGCCAGCTTGCGGCGCAGTCCGGCCACGTGCACGTCCAGGGTCTTGGTCGGCCCGAACCAGTTGGCGTCCCAGACCGCCTCCATGATCTGCTCCCGGGACATCAGCGCGCCCGGCTCCTCGGTGAGGAAGGACAGCAGGTCGTACTCCTTGGGCGTCAGGGCGACCTCGGCGCCGTCGAGCCGGACCCGCGCCGCCTTGCGGTCCACGCTCAGCCGGGCGCCATACCACTGGGGTCCCGAGGGCCGGTCCGCCGGTCGGACCCGTCGCATCACGGCCCGGATGCGGGCGATCACCTCGCGCACCCCGAAGGGTTTGGACACGTAGTCGTCGGCCCCTATCTCCAGGCCCACCACCCGGTCCGTCTCGTCGCTGCGGGCGCTGATCACGATGATGGGGACGTCACCGCGCCTCCGCAGCGCCCGGCACACGTCGAGCCCGTCGGTGTCGGGCAGGCCGAGATCGAGCAGGACGAGGTCGTACGGCGCGGTGACGGCGAGCCCCGCCGCCCCCGTGGTGACCCATTCCACCTCGAACCCGTAACGCAAAAGTCCGCGCCGCAGGGACTCGGCCACCGGCTCGTCGTCTTCCACCAGAAGTACACGCACGGGGAAACCCTAGTTCGAGTTCCGCCCACTCGAACCCACTCTTCCGGTCCCCCCGCACCGGGGCCACCGGCCGGACCCCGGCGTACGGCTCATGGGTCCCCGGCGGCTCTCCCCGCGCCCGGACGATGTCGGTGCGGCCGTGTCCGCGCAGGTCGGCGGGGTGCCCGCGCCCCGCGGTCCCGCCCCGTGCCACGGTCGCCTCCCCTTCCCCGTACGGCTCAGGGCGTGCCGGTCCCCGGCTCCGACGGACCGCGGGTGGGGGGACCGGTCACCGGGGCAGGACGATCGCGGTGAGGACCAGCCCGTCGTGCGCCAGCCAGCGTCCGGTGAAGCCGTCGTACCGGGTGCCGCCGGCCGTCGCGCCGGGGACCAGCAGCCGGGCGCGGAAGGTGCCTTCGTGGGGCGAGGTCCGGTCGCCCGGGGTGAACTCCACCTCCGCCTCGTCGAATCCCAGTTCGCGCCGGGTCAGCGGGTACCACGTCTTGAAGACGCTCTCCTTGGCGCTGAACAGCAGCCGGTCCCAGGGCAGTCGAGGGGCGCGGGAGGCGAGGTCCGCGAGATGGCCGCGCTCGCCGGGGAGCGACACGACGTCGAGGACGCCGTCGGGCAGGGGCCCCGCGGGCTCCGCGTCGATGCCGATCGACAGGACGTCCGTGGTCCTGGCGAGCGCGGCGGCCCGGTAGCCCTCGCAGTGGGTCATGCTCCCGGCCACGCCCTCCGGCCAGCGCGGCTCCCCGCGCGGACCGCGCGTCAGCGGGGTCGCGGGCATACCTATCCGGCGCAGTGCCAGGCGGGCGCAGAGGCGTACGGTGGCGAACTCCCGGCGCCGTACCTCCACGGCGCGGGTGAGGAGGGCCTCCTCCTCGGGGAAGAGGGTCACCGGTTCGGTGTCGTCGGACCGCCAGGCCGTGGCGACGACGTCGGGGACGAGCCGTTCGATCACCGGTCCCGCCCCGGGCCGTCGAGGTCGAGGTCGATCCAGTAGCGGCGCCTGGTGCCGTACGCGCCGGAGCGGACGTCCTCCAGGACGCCGCCGTTGCGTTCGATCGTCCGCGCCGAGCCGGGGTTGTCCTCGTCGCAGGTGAGGAGCACCCGGTCGAGTCCGAGGGCGCGGGCGCGGGGCAGGAGAGCGGCGAGGGCGCGGGTGGCGACGCCCCGGCGGCGGGCGGAGGGCCGGACGCTGTAGCCGATGTGGCCGCCCGCCTCCAGGAGGAAGTCGTTGAGGGAGTGGCGCAGTTCGGCGGCGCCGAGGTACGTGTCGTCCTCGACGATCCACAGGTACGTGGCGTGGACCCGGCCGGGGGCGGCGGGCACGGCGGGGTCGCCCTGTCCGCGCAGTCGCTCCGTCCAGGCGGCGAAGTCCTCGGGCCCGTCGGGTCCGCCCTCGGGCACGAGGCCCAGTCCGGCACCGTCCTGCCGCGCGCCGGGGCCGTCGACGGGCCACTCCCGGAACGCCTCCAGCCAGGAGGAGCGCAGGTGAGCGGTGGGTGCGATCAGATCGAGCATGTCCGTGACTCTACCGAGGCACGGGGACGGGGCCGCCGCCGCGCCCGCCCTCCGGACCGGGGCGGGAAACCGGGGCCGGGGCCGTTGGCCCTCCGGGCGGACCACGGCCGCACGGGACGAGGCCGGGCCCGTACGAGAAGGGGATCGGACCCCTGTACGGGAAGGGTCCGGGTTCCCGTACGGGTATGAGTCCGGGTTCCCGTACGGGAAGGGTCCGGACCGCGTACGGGAAGGGTCCGGGTCTCGTACGGGGCAGAGCCCGAGTCCCGTACGGGCAGAGGCGCGCCCCCTACGGGCGGGTGCCTGGTCCCGTGGGGGTCGGGGGCTCTGGCTCGCTGCCCTGCCTGGCCCGGCCTTCCGTCGCACCCGGTCGCCGGGCCGCACCGGACCCGGCCCACCGCCGGGGAGTCCGCGGCGGCGCGGCCTCCCCTGTGGTGCCCGGTCGCGTCGGCCGGACGCCCCTCACCGCCCTGTCCGTCGCGAGGTGAGGGGCGTCGGCCGGGGCGGGGTTACGGGACCCAGTGGTTGCCGGAGACCGTGATCATGACCTGGAGCTGGATGCTCGCGGAGAAGTAGCTGCTGGTGTCGATCGGGGTGGCCAGCATCTTGTTCCACAGGGCGTCCAGCCACGCCTGGCTGCCCGGGTCCGTCATCGCCGCGACCGCGAACGGGGCGAAGAAGGCGGCCTCGCTGCCGGAGGAGATCTGGGTGCCGTTGAGCTTGTAGCCGATGGCGATCTTGTTGGGGTCGCCGCCCGTCTTCGTCTTGATCCAGCCGTTCATCTTGCGTGCGGCGGCGAGCGAAGTGGCGTCCCCGCTGGTCACGGCGTCGTCGGCGATGCGCCAGGGGGTGCGACAGGCGTTCCACCAGTAGGCGCCGTCGTTCGGGTCCTCCAGGACCTTGCCGGGGGCGGGCTTGGGCGTGGTGCCGGTGTCGACGACGAAGTCGGGCAGCAGACCGGTGCCGGAGGCGTAGGTCGACTGGAGGCGGGAGATCTGGGTCTGGTGCGCGGTGCGCACGGCGTCCCAGGTGGTGTCGCCGGTGGCGGCGCGGAAGGCCCGGAAGTGGTCGACCATCCAGTCCGAGGTGCGGGTGATCCAGTAGTACTGGTCGCCCGGGCTGCTCCAGTCGCCGAGCTTCAGGAGCTTGCTCGTCGGGTTGAGCTCGTCCTTCTTGATCGCGGCGATGTGCTTGAGGGCGAGGCCCTTGTAGTCGTACGTGCCGGTGCTGCCCCACTGCTTGTCGGCGAGGAGCAGGCCGTAGGCGACGTCCATGTCACCGTCGGTGGCTCCGTCGCCGCCGTTGACGCTCTTGCAGGCGGTGTCCTGTTCGGCGGCGAGCAGGTCCGGGTTGACCGAGGACGGGTGGTCGATCTTCCACTTCACCAGACCGTCGAAGATCTTCTTGGCCTCGGGGTCGGCACCGGCCATCGTGGCGGTGACGACCATCCCGTAACCCTGGGCCTCGGCGACGTAGGGGTGGTCGGCGTCGGGCGAGATGACCTGGTACCAGCCGTTGCCGCAGTTCTGGCGGACGAAGGCGGACTTCCACCGGTTGTAGTAGTCGACGACCTTCTGGTCGTTCGACGCCTGGGCGCCGGAGGGCTTCAGGGTGCCCGCCGCGTAGGGCTTGAGGTGGCTGCCGAAGGGCACGGCCGTCGTCCCGCCGCCGTCGCCCCCGCCGCTGGGCGCGCCGTACACCTCGAACTCCCAGAGGGAGTAGCCGTACGCGGTGCCGCGCCCGGTGCCGTACACACGGACGTACCGGCCGCTGCCGGAGACCGTCAGGTCGTCGACGGCGCCGTCACCGGTGGTGGTGGAGTAGACGTCGGTCCAGGTGGTCCCGTCGGCCGAGGTCTGGACGCGGTACGCCTTGCCGTAGGCGGCCTCCCAGTTGAGCTTCACCCGGGAGACGGTGTGGTTCGCCCCGAGGTCGACGCGGATCCACTGCGGATCGACCCCTTCGAGGCTCGCCCAGCGGGTGCCCGTGCTGCCGTCCACCGCGAGACCGGCTCCGAACGCCGGGCTCTCGACGGACGAGGCGGTCACCGCCTTTCCGGTGGACACCGGGCCGTCGGCGGCCCGTGCCTGCGGCAGGACCGTCAGGGGCACCGCCAGCAGGCCCGCGAGCCCGAGAAGCGAGACGCTTCTTCGACGCATGACAACTCCCTTTCCTCCATGGCCAATGGTTAGGAAATATTCCTAACCATTGGCGGGAGAGTAGAGAGGGCGACAGCGCCGCGCAATACCCCGGACGGCAACGGAGAGGTGAACTCCGCTGGCCACCGTCTTTTCTGACGATCTCTCAGGATTCCTTCGGAACGGGTGGGTTCGACGGCGGTTCCGCCGCCGCGCGCCGGGCGTCCCGCAGCGCCGTGTGGACCGACCAGACGACCGAGACCAGCGGTACGGCCACCACGGCGCCGACGATGCCCGCGGCGATCGATCCCGCGACCACCGAGAGGGCGACGACCAGCGGATGGAGCCGGACGGCCCGGCTCATGACGAGCGGATGCAGCAGATGGCCCTCGATCTGGCCGATCACCACGATCAGGGCGATCACGATCCCCGCCACCAGCGGCCCCTTCGCGGCGAGCGCCACGACGGTGGCGACCGCGAGGGCGACCGGCGAGCCGATCAGCGGCACGAACGCGGCGAGGAACTCCAGCAGGGCGAGCGGCACCGCGAGCGGCACGCCGAGCAGCCACAGCGCCACCCCGACGAGCACCGCGTTCGTCGCGGCCACCAGGACGATGCCGTGGGTGTAGCCGGTGAAGGTGCGCCAGGCGGCGCGCCCGGCGATGCCCGTGCGGCCCCGGACCGAGAGGGGCAACTGCTCCTGGAACCAAGCCCATTGGCGGTCCCCCGAGTAGAGGAAGAAGACGGAGCAGAACACCGCGAGGGCCAGCGCGGTGAACACCGCGACCACCTGGCCCGCCCCGCTCAGGGCCGTGCTCAGCAGGGCCGAGCGATGACTGGAGAGGAACTCCCCCGCCTTGTCCTGGAGGTCGGCGAGCGCCCCCGGGTCGAGCCGGAACGGCGGCCGTTCCAGCCAGTCCTCGATCCGGCCGATCCCCTCCCGGAACTCCCGGACCAGCGTCGTCCGCTCGCCCGCGACCGCCTCGCCGACGAGGGTGAGCACGCCGAGGACGAGGGCCGCGCCCCCGAGGAGGGTGACGGCGACGGCCGGGCCGCGCGGCAGCCGCCGGGCGAGCAGATCGGCGACGGGCCGCAGGAGCGCGGTGACCACCAGGCCCAGGAAGACGGCGACGCCGATCTCGTGGAAGCGCCCGAGCACCGCGAACAGGCCGTACACGAACGCGCCGACGACGATGAGGCGCCACGCGTAGGCGGCGGCCGTGCGGAGGAAGGGGTTCACCTTCGGTGCTGTGCCTGGCTGCATGGCCAACGGCCTACCACCCGCGACGCCCGCCTGTCGCAGGGATCACAGGCCGGACGCCGGGATCTCCGCCGATCGGCCGCGTCCCACGGGCGGGACGGGCGCCCGTCCGGCGTCCCCGTCCTCCCCGGCGCTTCCTTACGGGCCGACCCGCCGTCGGGGGCCGTACGCCCTCGAAGTGAGCGGCCCGTCCACGGCGGACGGGGGCGGATGGGCGGACCGTACGCCGAGGCGCCGGAGCCGGAGTGAGAAGGGCCTCACCCAAGTGGTCCGCACGGTCGGCGTCCGCGTCCGCGTCCCGTAGCCGTCACGGCCCGAGCGGTCCGAGAGCGGCGAGGACCGTCACCGGACCGGTGCCCGCCACGGCGGCCACGGCGGCCCGGCGGTCGTCAGTCCATTCGAGCAGCCGGAGGACGGGCCGGGAGCCGAAGCCGGACGGGTCCGGGCCGTCCGTGGAACCGCCCCCGGCGGTCCGGGACGGGTCGGCCCTGGCGTCTCCCCCGGCGGTACCGGACGGACCCGTGTCGGCGCCCGCCTCGAACCCGGCGGTCCCGGACGGGCTCACGTCGGCGCCCGCCTTGAACAGGGCCTCCCTGCGGACCCACAGCCGGAGCAGTTCCGGGCCGGGGTCCGGCAGGGCCGCCGCCGCGCGCAGTCCGGTCTCCGGCAACAGCCGCCGCAGCACCCGTAGAGAACCCGGTCGCCGGGCCGCCGGTTCCACGTCGACGCCGATCGGCCCCGGCCCGACGGCTGCGGCGACCACCCCGTCGGCGTGGCTCAGGCTGACGCCGGTCCCGGGACGACCGGGCAGGTAGGGGCGGCCGTGGCCGTGCCGTCCGCAGTCGGGGCACCACTGGGCCGGGGCCGCCCCCGTGACCGGAAGCCCGGTGAACCGCGCGGCGCAGAGCCGTACGAGCAGACGGGCCGCCAGCGCGTCGGCCCTGCGTTCCGGCAGCCGGGCGGCGGCCAGTCGGCGCAGTTCCCAGTCCTCGAGGAGCCCTTCGTGCAGTTCCGGCAGGGCGAGGACCTCCCGGGTGGTCGCCACGGCGGCGACGGCCGGGCGCGGGTCCGGGACCGGCGCCGCGTCCGCCCGGGGCGAGGGCTCCGGAGGTACGGCCCCCGGCACCCGTCCCCGCGGGGGTTCCGGTCCCGGGTCGCGCCCGGCCCCCGGCCACGGGGCTCGCCCCGCCCCGGGGTCCCGTACGGACTCCGTCCCGGAGGCCCGTGCGGTCCCCGGCAGCGGTGCTCGTACGGCCCCCGGTCCCCGTCCCGCGACGGGTCCCGCGTTCACGGACGGAGGCTCATCCGGTGGTGCTCAGGAAGCGCTCCCGCACCCGGCCCAGGGTGCGGAAGTCGTCGATGGTGACGTCCTGGAGGTCGATGCTGGTGCCGGAGAGCTCCTCCAGCAGGTCGATGAACTCCAGGAAGTCCATCGAGTCGATGAGCCGGGCCTCGATGAGGTCCTCGTCGGTGTCGATCGGGCCGTCGAGGCCGGGGTTCTTCTCGTGCAGCCACTCGGTGATGCGGACGTCCATGGGAAAAGATCTCTCCTCGGGTGTCGAGTCTGTCAGGTCGTGTCGGGTGCGGGCGGGCGCGGCGGGCGCCTCAGGAGCGGGCGTCGCGGAGCCGGTCGAGGGCCCGCTCGGGGGTTCCGTGGGTGAGGATCATGGTGTGGACCCAGCGTTCGAGGCCGAAGGCGACGCAGGCGCTGTAGGCGGGCCCGGCCGAACCGGCGCGGATGTCGAGGCGCTCCCCGAAGAAGTTGCGGTGGCGGTTCACGGAGGCGATGGCGGTGCCGTCGGGCGCGCAGAACTCGTGCTTGACCGGGTCGAGGGCCATCAGCCGGGCGCGGGAGCCGCCCTTGTCGTAGAACGGGTCGTCGGCGACGGCCCGCTTCAGTTCCAGGCCCAGGAGACCGGCGGCCTCCTGGATGAACTCGGCTCCCCGGTCGAGGTGGTCGAGGGAGCCCTGCTTGGTGCCGATGTAGACGACCTCGCGCATGTGGAAGCCCCACAGGCGGCGCAGTCCGTCGTAGTGGGTCTCGTTGCGGAAACAGCGTCCGGCGGCGGACAGCCGGAGGCCGTCCTCGCCCACGTCCCGGCCCTCCAGGGAGAGCAGCAGCCCGTAGCAGGTGGCGGAGGGCAGCAGATAGCCGGTGGGGCTGAGGGGCAGCTCTCCCGGGGCCTCTCCGGTGGCGAGGCCGTCGAGCGCGTCGGGGGCGAACCGCCCCGCGGACACCCCGAGATGGGGGAAGTTGCGGAAGAAGTCGAGCCGGGCGAGGCTCTCGACGGACAGCAGCGGAGGGCCGACGACCTCGGGCGCGGAGAGGCGCGCGGCCAGTCCGGTGAGCAGGTCGTCCAGACCGTGCAGGAGGGCGGTGTGGACGGGGTCCAGCGTGATCAGCCCCGGGCCGGGGCTCTTCAGGCCACTGTCCGGCAGGACCGTGGTGCTGGGTGTGCTCATGGAAAACCGCTCCCTCTGGGGACGTGTGAACAGTCAGGGGTGTCGGCCGGTGGGCGGAACGAAAGCGCTGCGGCCACGGTGATCCGGGGCCGCCGGTGCGCTGCCACGGGTCCGCGGGGTCAGGGCGGACATCCGTGCGCATGGTCGTCGTTGACCGCGGGGCGCGGCGAAGAAGGCCGGCTGATTCCCCCTAGGAAACCGGACCGCGCACCGGGGACACTAGGCGAGTTCCGCAGCCGTTGTCTAGACCAAAGGTGCCGACCCGCCGGGGCAACTCCGCATATTGAGATGACACTTGACAACAGCTATGGTCTAAACCAATTCTGCTGAATGACCAGGTCGGGGCACCCGTGCGTCCCCCGGCCGCTTCCTGTCCCGCCGTCTGCCACCGGCCCCGCGCCGAGGGCCGCCGCGTGCTGCTCCGGGCGACCGTACCCGACGAGCCGGACCACCTCCCCCGACTCCCGTTCTGGAGGGACCCCATGACGTCACCCGCACCCCGCCGTCCCCGTCCGCGCCTTCACCGGGCGCCCTCGGACCGCCCCTACCTCAGCGCGGACGGCGAGTCCTACCTCGCCCAGACCACCCTGCGGGAGCTGGAGAAGACCCGCCCGCTGCGGGTCCTGTCCGAAGAGGACTTCGCCCACTGGCAGACGTACGGCTACGTCATCGTCCGCGAGGCGATACCCGCGGCGGACGCCCGCCGCCTCCTCGACTTCACCTGGGAGTTCCAGGGACTCGACCCGGAGCGCCCGGACAGCTGGTACGAGGACCGCCCGTTCCGCTCCGAGCTCGACCAGCAGCTGCACGTCTACGGCTTCGTCGAGGCGTACCACCACCAGCTGCTCTGGGACAACCGCCAGTCCCAGCGGGTCTACGACGCCTTCGTGGACGTCTGGGACTGCGAAGAGCTGTGGGTGACCCTCGACCGGCTCAACCTCAACCCGCCCAACAGGGGCAACCGCGACCGCGCCCTCATCGAGGCCACCGACCGGGGCTTCGACATCGAACTCCACTGGGACATCGACACCACCCTCGGCGTCCCGCCGCAGCGGGTCCAGGGGATCATCGCGCTGAACGACACCCGGCCCGAGTCCGGCGGCTTCCAGTGCAACCCCGAGCTGTTCCGCCGCTTCGAGGAGTGGAAGATCGCCCAGCCGGCCGACCGCGACCCGCTCCGCCCCGACGTCGACCGCGCCGAGTACCCCGTCGTCCGCCCCGATCTGCACCCCGGCGACCTGCTGATCTGGAACGGCCTCCTCGCCCACGGCGTGGCCCGCAACACCTCCGACGACCAGGTCCGGGCGGTCCAGTACCTCTCGATGATGCCCGCCCTGGAGGAGCACGAGCGGCTCCGGCGCTCCCGCGTCGACTCCTGGCGCCATCTGCGCACCCCGCGCTGGAACCGGACCCTCGTCGGCGACCCGGTCCTGCACGAGTCCAAGCGCTACCCGACCGCCGCCCTCGACGAACTGGGCAGCCGCCTCCTCGGCCTGACCTCGTGGCACGGCACCGACGAGCTCACGGTCCCGGACAACACCACGACGGCCGCCGCCGCCCCGGCCGCCCCGGCAGCCCAGGGCACCCCGGCCGCTCCCGGCGACGCGCCCGTCACGGCCGGGCAGGGCGGGGAGCCGTCGTGCGCCGCGTCTGCCTGACCCTCCCCACCAACCGCGCCTGCGCCGAGACGATCCGGGCCGTCGCCGAGGAGGCGGCCCACGGGGCCCGTCACTTCGGCGTCGAGGTACGGCTGCTGATCCTGGACTCCTCCGAAGCCTCCGTGCTCGCCGGACACCGGGCCGCCGTCGCCGCGCTCCCCCCGGCCCCCGGCGTGGTCACCCACCACTTCGACGAGGCCGAGCAGCGGGACTTCCTGCGGGAGGTGATCACCGCCTCCGGCGTCACCGCACCGGACCGGGTCCTCGACCTGATGCTGCCGGCCGACGTCTCCTACGGGGCCTGCACCAACCGCGCCTTCCTCATCGCCGAGGCCCTGGGCTGCTCCTCGGTCCACCGCAGGGACTCGGACAGCCGCTACCAGCACCTGGACGGCGCACCGGTGTTCCCCCTCCACCACGAGCTGGCGTCGCTCGGGCGGCGCGCCGGGGAACTGGCCGGACAGGTCACCCGGAGCAGGCTCGACCCGGCCCTCGCGGACCGGCCCGTGGCCATGGTCGGCGGCTCCTTCGTGGGCGAGATGTCGGTGGACGTCGAGGAGATCCGCCGGATCGACCCCGCCGTGTACGAGGAGGTCGTCGGCCTGTCGCTGCCCGAGGGGTATCCGGAGATCTGGCGCAGGAACCTCGTCGCGGAGTCCTTCCGGGGCGCCGGGACCGCCAGGTTCACCGACGACCTCACCACCCTCACCACCGTCAGTCCGATGCGCGTCGACATGTGCAACATCGCCTTCGACCGCGCGGTGTACGCCCGGGTGCCGCTGCCTCCCGCCACCGACACCATCGGCAGCGACTACTTCCTCATCCACCTGGTCCACGACGCCCGCCTCCCCGGCGTCCTGCACAACCGACACATCGTCAACTTCCATACAGGTGAGCGTCGTTCCGACGAAGGATTCCTCGCCTACCACGTGCGCTTCGCCAAGTTCCTGCTGGCCGCCCCGCACCTCAACGCCGTCTACGCGGCGCTGAAGGAGTCCGGTGACGCCCTGCTCGACGGCGACGGGCACGTCCGCGCCGCCGCCGTCGCGCGAGCCGTACGCGACGGCGTCCGCACCGACCCCACGGAGAACATCCGGCGGCTCGACGTCCTCGACCGCGCCTACCGCACCCTGGGCGGGCGCTACACCACCGCCGCCGACACCCTCCGCGACCGCCGCGGCCGGCTCCTCGACGAAGCCGTCCGGGACATGGCGGACTTCGCCCTCCTGATCGACGCCTGGGAGGCCGTGACCCGCGCCGGACGCGAACACCCGCTCACCGCCCCGCCGCCGTCGGCCCGACCGGCCGACGCACCGGGGACCCGAGAACCCGCAGCAGCCCTCCGCTCCCCGAAAGGCATCGCATGAGCGAGCGAGCACCCTCGCTCCCGAGGACCAGCCACACCCTCACCGTCCCGTACACGGGCGGCGAGGAGCGCCGCGGCCCCGTCACCATGGGGCAGGCCAACATGATCCGCTGCATGGTGCGGGACGAGCCCGCGCACATCAACATCCACGACGTGTGGCCGGTCCCCGGGGGCACCCGGACGGAAGAGGCGGTGGACGCCCTGCGGGCGCTCGTGGTCCGCCACGAGGCCCTGCGCACCACCTTCCCGCACAGGGCCGAGGGCGCGCCCACCGAGCAGGTCGTGGCCGCCGGGGGCGAGTTCACCGTCACCGTTCTCGACCACGCCGAGCTTCCCGCCGAACCCGCCGCGTACGCGGAGGAGTTGGCCCGCGAGGCCCGCGCCGAACGCTTCCGGCTCGACCGGGATCCCGCCCTCCGGGTCTCCCTCGTCGCCCTGGACGGCGCGCCCGTCTTCGTCTCCCTCGCGGCGAGTCACGCCCTCACCGACGTCAGCGCCCTCGCCGTCCTCAAGGAGGAGTGGCTGGCCCTGCTCTCCGGCGAGGAGCTTCCTCCGCCGTCCTCGCTCGCCCCGCTCGACCTGGCCGCCGAGGAGTCGACCCCGGCCGGGCTGCGCAAGTCCCAGGCGTCGCTGCGCCATTGGGAGCGGATCATCCGCACCGGGCCCCAGGCCATGTTCGCGGAGCCGGGCGCCGAGGGCACCGAGATCCGGACGCCCCGGCTCGTGCTGCGCTCCGCGCGGGCCGCGCGCGCCCTGGCGGGTGTCGCCGAACGGACCGGCGGTCTGCCCGCCACCGTCCTGCTGACCGCCTGGTGCGCCCTGGTCGCCCACCGGGCCGGACAGAGCGAGTGCGTCGCGGCCGTCCCCACCTCCAACCGCTACCACCCCCGGCTCGCCCGCGCGGTGAACACCGTCTCGCAGGACGCGCTGCTCTCCCTCGACCTGCGGGTCGACGGCTTCGACACACTGCTGCGCAAGGCGTGGGGGGCGGCGCTCGGCGCCTACCGGCACAGCCAGTTCGACGCGCTCGCGCTGTGGGACATGATCGGCCGGACGACCTTCGAGCGGGGCGGCCAGTTCGCCCGGGACGTCGTCTTCAACGACGTCAGCACGCTCCCGGCGACCGTCGCCGAGACCACCGAGGACGCCACCGCCGAGCAGGGCGCGGAGCCGCCGGAGCTCGAACTGAGCTGGGGCCCCGACCAGGTGCTGCCCACCCGGGTCCTCACCTTCGTGTACGCGACCGCACCCGCCGTGCACCTCGCCACCTGGGCCGACCCGGCGCTGTTCTCCCGCGCCGAGGCCGAGGCCCTCCTCACCGGGCTCGTACGGCTCCTGGAGGCGGCGGCGGACGCCGACGTGCCGCTGGCCTCGCTCACCGAGGTCACCGGGGTCCGTCCGGCCGCGCGCGGCCCGGAGTGGGTCAGGACCGACGGGTCGTGGGTCTCGCCGCCGCTGGTCGCGGAGGCCCTGGGCAAGGCCCTCGGGGGCCTGCCCGTCCATGTCGTCGCGGACGCCCCCGGGGACGACGGGAGGGTGCCGGGCCTGACGGCGTTCGTCGCCGCGGGCGTCTCCCCCCTCACTCCGGCGGGCGCGCACACCGCGCTGATGGACGTCCTGCCCGGCCGTCCCGGCGTGCTGGCCCCGCGCCGTTACGTGATCGTCCGGGACGCCCCCGCCGGTGCGTCGGACGACGCGTGGCTCCGTCAGCAGATCCTCGTGGAAGGAACCGGCCGGGACCGGGATGTCACATGACCAAGGATGAGATGACCGCGCGACCGGAGCCGAGCGCTCCGCCCAGCCCGTGGCGGTCCAGCCGCTTCCGGCTGTTCTTCATGGCCCGCAGCACCTCGCTGCTGGCCGACGGAATGCTGATGGTGTCGCTGACCACCGCCGTCCTCGGGGCGGGGTACGGGGCGGCGGGCGTCGGGTACGCGCTGGCCGCGTGGATGGCGCCGATCGTGCTGCTCGTCCTGTTCGGCGGGGTGCTCGCCGACCGGTTCACCCCTCAGGTGATGATGGTCGGCGCCGACGTGGTCCGCATGGTGGCCATGCTCGTGCTGGCGCTGCTGCTGATCACCACGGACATCCGGCTGTGGCACATCATGGCCCTGCTGGCGCTGAGCGGCGCCGCGACCGCCATGTTCCAGCCGGGTCTCGCGAGCCTGGTGCCGCAGGTCGCCGAGGACATCCAGCGGGCCAACGCGCTGCTGCGGATCGCCGAGGCGATCTGCACCCTGCTGGGCCCCGGCGTCGCCGGACTCCTGGTGGCCTACTGGGACGTGGCCGGGTCGTTCGTCGTCATCGCGGCGGCGTACGCGCTCAGCGCGCTGGGCCTGGCCCCGCTGCGCAAGCTCGGCACCGTCCGGGACGAGAGCGACGACCCGATGCTGCGGCGGCTGGCCACCGGCTGGCAGGAGTTCCGCTCGCGGCCCTGGCTGTGGGGGGTCATCGCGGTCTGGTCGGTGTACGGGCTCCTCGTCTTCGGCCCGGCCCTGCCGCTGGGCGCTGCGCTGCTCACCGAGCAGCACGGGGCGAGCGGCTACGGCTGGATCGCCTCCGCCGACGGCGCGGGCACGATCGTCGGCGGTCTGCTCGGCATGAGGGTCCGGCCGCGCCGCCCGCTGGTCGCGGGGGCCTGTGCGATGTTCTTCTTCTCCCTCAATCCGCTGGCGCCCGCCCTGGGCTGGTCGTTCACCTGGACGGCGGTCACCGGGGTGATCGCGGGCTGCGGCTTCGCCTTCTGGGGCGTGATGTGGGCGACGAGCGTCCAGTCGCACATCCCGCTGGCCGTCCTCAGCCGGGTCTCGGCCTACGACGTGGCCGGTTCCATCATGGTCATCCCGCTGGGCCGCGCGCTGGCGGGCCCGGCGTCCGAGGCCGTGGGGGGCGCCGACCGGGTGCTGCTGTTCTCGTCGGTCATGGGCCTGGTGTGCATCGCCGTGATGCTGGCGATACCGGCGATCCGCGCCCTGGGCCGGGCGCCGGAGGAACGGCCGGGGGAGGACCTTCCGCCCGGGGGTCTCAAGACCTCGGAAGGCGAGGCGGCCCGTACGGCCTGACGGGTCCCCCGGCGGGCCCCGGCCGGGGCCCGTACCGCGCCGTCCCCGGCGTCGACGGCCCCGCGAGTCCCGTTGATCTTCTGTTGATCTTCCGTTGATCACCCACCGGCAGTGTCGGCCGTGTACGCCCCTGAGCACGGCCGACGCGCTGTCTCCGGGGCCGGAAGAGAACGGAAGGGAACACTGTGGCTGTACTGCCTGGACGAGGGCTCCTGAGACGGAAGACGGGACCCCCGGGGCGGGTCCCCCTGGTGTTCGGCCTGGTGGCGGCGCTGCTCGCGGGGCTCGTCGCCGCCGTCGGGACGGCGGCTCCCGCGCGGGCCGCCTCCTCGGACGACTCGTACGGCTGGCCGTACTACAAGAGCCTGGCCACGACGTCCAACCCCGACTGGATGCGACAGGTCCCGGACGAGACGCCGCTGGCGTTCCTGTCGATCCCCGGCAGCCACGACACCATGGCCTACTACGGCGGGGACCTGGCGACCACCCAGGAATGGCTCTGGGGCGGCGACTCGCGGACCAACCTGACCCAGCAGCTGAACTCCGGCATCCGGGCCCTCGACCTCCGGGTCTATCCCAACGGCCCCGAAGGCGACCGGCTGTGGCTGTACCACGGCATCGCGGGGCAGCACCACGCGCTGGGCGAGGGGGTGCTGGACCCGCTGACGAAGTGGCTCGACACGCATCCCGGCGAGACGGTCCTGGTCAGCTTCGCCAAGGAGGGCGGCGAGTGCGGCGGCCCGGCGGCGGGGCAGATGTCGCAGGAGCTGCGGAAGTACACCGACAGCGCCCGCTACGGCCGGTACTTCTGGAGCCCGTCCGTGCTGCGCCCGGCGGGCACCCCGGCGCCCGGGGCGCCGAAGATCGGGGAGGTGCGGGGGAAGATCGTCGTCAACACCTTCCGCGGCGCCTGCGGCGGCACGATCAGCGACTGGGGTCTGGCCGACGCGGACAACCCGCGCTACATCGAGAGCGCATACGACTTCATCGTCACGGACGCCAAGTGGAAGTGGGAGCGGGCCCGGACCACGATCGAGAGGGCCAGTGAGGACAAGGACCCGACCCACCTCTACTACACGTGGCTGAACGGAGCGGGCGGACCCGGGGACGGTCTGGCGGGCGGCTTCCCGTACCAGATCGCCGGAGGCTGGCGCGGCTACTGGGGCGTCAACCACTGGGCGTACGACTACCTGGAGCGGACCGACCTCGCCTTCAACACCGGTGTGGTCATGATGGACTACCCCGGTGGCGGGCTGCTCGCCCGGATCATCAACCGCAACCCCGGCCAGTCGGCGGAGCCGGTCCCGGTGGGCTGGAAGAGCACGGACCGGCGCAACTTCGCCACCAGCGGCGACCGCACGGTGCGGTCCGGGTTCAGCGGCCGGTGCCTGGAGGTGGACACGGGCGACGGCGGCGGACGGCGGGACGGCGGACGCGTGCGGCAGTGGACCTGCGGCCAGGGCGCCCAGCAGCAGTGGTCGTTCGACGAGGGGGGGCGGCTGGCGAACGTCCACAGCGGCATGTGTCTCGACGCCGACACGGCGAACGGGCGCGTACGGCAGGGGACCTGCGGCACCGGCGACAACCAGCGGTGGACGCTCACGGGAAGCTGGCTCAGGAACCAGGCGGCCAGCCGCTGCCTGGCCGTCACCGACGCCGACAACGGTTCGGAACTCGCCCTGAACGCCTGCGAGGGCGACGAGACCGACCGTCCCGGCACCCCCGCCAACCCGGTCACACCCCCGCCCGGCAAGGACCCGGCGGCGGCCGGGGACCCGGTGGACACCTCGCCCGACGACCGGGGCGTCAAGCCCGCCGCCGGTGGCGACTGCCGCCCGGACGGCCTCACCCCCGTTCCCGGCACCAGCCCCCGCTACTGCGACGTGTACGACGGCGCGGGCCGCGAGTGGCTCGGCAACGGGCGGACCCGGCGGGTCGTCGGCTACTTCACCGGCTGGCGCACCGGCGGCAACGGCGAGGCCCGCTATCTGGTGAAGAACATTCCCTGGAGCAAGGTCAGCCACGTCAACTACGCCTTCGCGCGGGTGGACTCGGGGAACCGGATCGCGGTCGGCCCGGAGGCCACCTCGCTCGCCTGGCCGGGCGTCGCCGGGGCCGAGATGGACACCTCGCTGCCGTACCGGGGCCACTTCAACCTGCTCACCCGCTACAAGCGGGCGCATCCGGCGGTGAAGACCCTGATCTCGGTGGGCGGTTGGGCCGAGACGACCGGCTTCTACCGGATGACCACGAACGCCGACGGTTCGGTGAACCAGGGCGGCATCGACACCTTCGCCGACTCGGTGGTCGCCTTCCTCGACCGGTACGGCTTCAACGGAGTGGACATCGACTTCGAGTACCCGTCGAAGCTGCCGCAGACCGGCAACCCGATGGACTGGTCGGGGATCGGAGAGGCCCAGCGCAAGGGCCTCGCGGACGGCTACAACGCGCTGATGCGGACGCTGCGGGCGAAGCTCGACGGAGCGGGCGCCGCCCAGGGCCGGTACTACCTGCTGACGTCGGCGGCCTCCGGCTCCGGCTACCTGGTGCGCGGATCGGACGCCCAACCAGCCCTCCAGTACCAGGACTTCGTCAATGTGATGACGTACGACCTGCACGGCTCCTGGAACAGCCACGTCGGTCCGCAGGCTCCGCTGTACGACGACGGCCGGGACTCCGAGCTGATCGCCGCCAAGGGCGGCAGCGTGTACGACACCCCCGAGTTCGGCAGGACCGGCTACTTCAACACCGACTGGGCCTACCACTACTACCGGGGCGCGCTCCAGCCCGGCCGGATCAACCTCGGTCTGCCCTACTACACCCGTGGCTGGCGGAACGTCAGCGGTGGTGTCGGCGCCGGGTTGTGGGGCGAGGCCAAGGCGGACCAGTCGACGTGCCAGCCCGGGACCGGGCTCAACGGTCAGGCGTGCGGCGACGGCGCCACCGGGGTGGACAACCTCTGGCACGACCGCGATCCGTCCGGCCGGGAGATAGCGGCCGGGTCGAACCCGATGTGGCACGCGAAGAACCTCCAGGACGGCAGGACCCCGCGCTATCTGTGGAACTACGGCATCGACCCGGCGGCTCCGCTCCCCGGCCCCTACCAGCGGCAGTACGACGACACCCTCAAGGCGCCGTGGCTGTGGAACGGGACGACCAGGACGTTCCTGTCCACCGAGGACGAGCAGTCCGTGGACGCCAAGGCCCGGTACGTCGCCGACAAGGGCATCGGCGGGGTCATGGTGTGGGAGCTGGCCGGTGACTACACCCGCCGGGACAACGGCGAATGGGGCATCGGGCACGATCTGACGACCCGGCTCGACACGGCCCTGCGGGGCGCGGCCCCGTACGGCTCCGAGCGGGCGGGCCGGGCGCTGCCGAAGCAGGTCGTGGACGTGACGGCCGAGCTGGTCGACTACGGCACTGACCTGTATCCGCTCCGGCCGAAGCTGCGGATCACCAACAGGTCCCGGGTGCCGCTGGCCCAGGGCACCGAGATCGCGTTCGACCTGCCGACCTCCACGTCGGCACTGGTCAAGGACGGCAACTGGAAGGAGCTGCCGGGCCTGACCCCCGGCCACCAAGGCTCCAACGCCGGTGGGCTGAAGGGCGACTTCCACCGGCTGACGCTCAAGCTCGGCTACTGCGAGGACGTCCCGGCGGGCAAGTCGAAGGACATCGACCTCACGTACTACCTGCCGGTCACCGGCCCCTCGAACATCACGTTCAGGATCGGCGGGCAGGAGTACGGCTCCACCAGCGACGCCCGGCGCGCGGTGACCGTGACGGACCCGCCCGCGCCCACCGCGGGGAACACCTGCGAGGCCGCTCCCTGGGGCAGGCACGCCTACAACCCGAACCCGTCGTTCGCGTTCTGGCAGACCGGCGACCAGTGGATCATCGAGGACCGCAACAGCGGCAACGTGCTGGACCACCCGGGCGGTTGGGGCGACGCGCACCTGATGGACAAGCAGAACGGCAACCGGAACCAGCTGTGGACCGTCGCGGAGGACGGCGGCTCCGGGTGGTACCGGATCAAGTCCGCCAGCGGCGGCCACGACCAGTGCCTCGGGGCCACCACGGCGGGCGGCACCCTGACCGTACGGGACTGCGACGGCGCGGTGCCCCAGTGGTGGCGGCTGGCCCCGCTCGACGCGGACGGGAGACCGCAGCTCGACCGCACGGTCTCCGGCCGTCCGGCACACGGCGGCTCGTACGCCCTGGCCGCCTACGCCGACGGGGAGAACTGGTGGACGGCACCGGCCCACCTCGCCGCCCCACGGGACTCCGGCACCGCCCCCGGCACCAAGATCGTCGCCGGGGACACCCAGGGCGCCCGCGCCTCCACGGTGTCGTGGAACGGTTTCCGCTGGCGCGCCAAGTGGTGGAACAGGGCCGGTGACGAACCGGGAGTGAGCGACTCCTGGCAGAAGCTCGGCCCGACTCCCTGACACCGGCTCCGCCCCGGGTCCGGCCCGCCGTACGACACGGTGGGCCGGACCCGGGGCGGACCGGGTGAACCCGGGGTGGGCCCTGACGCCCTGTGGGGGCGCCGACCGGGTGCGCCGACCGGGGTGAGGGAGAACCGCACGGCACAAGCGGCTTCCGGCCCCTGTGCCAACTGAGCTGGAGGGCAACCCCTGTTCACCGTGGGAATCCGACCGTACGATTCAACTGCCCGGCCGGTCCGGGCACCCAACTGAATGGTCGTGTGACCTGGGGGAAGCCGGTGGGAATCCGGCGCTGACCTGCAACCGTGTGGGGCGCTCGCGCGCCCCGAGCCGGGAAGCCCAGCACATGGCCGTACCGCTTCCCCTGTCATGGTCTGCAGCGCGGAGCCTGGAGCCGTCATCCCGTCGGCAGCCCGTTCCCGGCTGTCGCGGCGGAGCTGGCGGCGGACAGGGCCGTCCGCGCGCCCGCCCCGTCCGAAAGGCATCACATGCGCCCGCACCTCGCCCGTCACGCCCTCGTCGTCACGGCCGCCCTGGGGCTCGCCCTCACCACCGCGCCCGCCCTGGCGCACGCCGGGCCCACCACGAACGCGGCGGTCAAGGTCGGTCTGACCGTGCAGGGTCCGAACGGGCTGCTGTTCAAGGGCAAGATCAGGACCAAGGGCCATGACGTGACCACGGCCACCGGCGGGACCCACAAGTGCGACGGCACCAACGGCGCGGCCCATCCGACCGCCGTCCCCACGCCCACCGCCGCGCTGGACGACGCCGCCAGGAAGAACGGCTTCACCTGGGACGGCACCTGGTACGCCTCGTTCGACGACTTCTCCGTCGACACCGTCAAGAACGTCAGCGGCGGCGGCGCGGCCTACTGGAACATCGCGGTCAACGGCACGTCCACCCCGGTCGGCGGCTGCCAGTTCAAGCTGAACGCCGGTGACGAAGTCTCCTTCACCTGGACCGCGTTCTAGCGGCGCCGGACTCCGTCAGGGCCGGACACGAAGGACCGGGGGCGGGGGCCCGGCGCCACGGGCCCCCGCCCCCGGGGGATCAGGCTCCCCAGCGCAGCGCGATGGTGTCGCCGACGTTCACCGTCTTCTCCTTGAGGGCTCCGGTGAAGGCCGAGCCGTCGACGCCGACCTTCCAGGTGTTCGTACCGCTGCCGGACTTGCCGTTGAGCGTGGTGATCGCGCCGGTGCCCGCGGAGGGGGTCACTCCGGTGACGCAGCCGGACGGGGTGGCGGAGGTGGTCGCGGCGTCGAGGACCTCGCCGAGGGTGGTGGTCGCCGCCGTGGGCGTGAAGGACACCGAGCAGACCTTCAGGTTCCCGCTGCCGTCGTCGACGCTCAGCGCCAGCTTCGTGGCGGTGCCCGGGGTGAAGGCGGACTGGGCCACCCACCGGGTGGCGCCCGGGGTGACCGGGACCGGCGGAGCCGTGGTGAAGCCGCCTCCGGCGACGGCGCGCAGCGCGTCGATCGAGGAGTAGGAGGAGGGCGCGGTGTCGGCGGGCTTGTACTTGAAGCCGCCCGCCGGGGAGAACTGGTTGGCGATGAGGAAGTCGACCGGCGTCTTGGTGCTGACGGTGGTGAACTCCGCCGACTGCGGGTTGATCCCACAGGCGTTGAGGCCCGCGACGCCCCAGCCGTTGGAGCTGGTGTTGACCCCGTAGAGGGAGTTGAAGGCGCCCGAGGCGCTGACCAGCTTGCCCTTCAGGAAGTTCTTGGCCTGGACGACGTCCGTGTCGGTGCCGGGCACTCCGGAGGCGCACAGGGCGGCCATCGCGGCGCCGGTCATGTCGATGTCGCTCGCGGAGTTGATGCCGGTCGGGTTGCCCTCGACCTTCTGGTAGGTCCACCCGCCGTCGTTGTGCTGGTTGGCGCGCAGCTTGGCCACGAGCGCGTCGCTGAGCGCCTGCGGCACGCGGGCGGTGCCCGTCTGGGTCTTCGCGCCGCCCAGCGCGAGCGCGGCGAAGACGGTGCCGTTGAAGTTCGCGGACGGCCCGAAGTAACCCGGCTCGGCCGTCTGCCAGTACGCGTAGATGTCCGCGACGAGATTGCGGGAGGCGGAGACCCGGGCCGGGTCGATGCCCGCGGCGTACGCGTTGAGCGTGCCGCGCTCGTAGTCGGTGACCACCGGGGTCGCGGACGGCCAGGCGGCCGTGGACAGCAGGGTGCGGTAGACGGTCCTGGCGTTCTTGGTGGTGTCGCCGCCCGGGGCGACGTCGACGACCGCCGTCCCGGACGCGGCGAAGGCGCTGAACGCCCACTCGTTGGAGAGTCCCGATCCGGCGTAGGAACCGTCCGCCGCCTGAAGGGACTTGAGGTAGGCGACGCCATTGGTCCTGGACGTGGCGATCTGCGCGGGGGTGGAGGTCGCGAGGGCGGGCGGCACGGTGAGGGCGAGGGCGCCGAGCGCGGCGGGCACCGCGAGCGCGAGGCGGCGGGAGGTGCGGGGACGGGACATGGCCTGCTCCTGGAGATCGGCGGACGTCGGCCGCTCCGGGGTCACACCGCGTGCCGCCGTACGGGAGCACGGCCGGGCATGGCCGGGGGAGCCGCCGTCCGGAACGCGTGGTACGGCTTCGTGTACTGCGTCGCCGTATGGGCATTCGGGCTCGGGAGCGGCCCCCGCCGTCCCATACCGCTGCGCGTCAGCTCCGGCCTCGCACCGGATTCCCCCATGTGGCAGCCCAGGACGCTACCCCAGTGGTCAAAGGACCGCCAGCCGTGGCGGGTTCGGTCGCGGCGGCGCGCGGTCCGGGCGCCGGAGAGGGGGCACGGACCGTCTTGACGGCCGGAACCGATCCGTGTTGCACTCCGGCTGACATTCATTCAGCACCAGGGGAAGCCGGTCGGAATCCGGCACTGACCCGCAACCGTAGGCCCGGCCGGTGCCGGGCGAGTCGGAATGCCTGGAGCTGGGACATCGGTACGAAGAGCGCCGTCGCGGACTACGGCGTGGTCATCACCGCCTCCCCGTGGCACCACGGCCGTGTGGGGGCGCATCGCCACGCACGCAGCCGCCCGGCAGAGACGAGGGGCCGCGGTGGGGACCGAACAACAGGCGAAACGCCGGTCGGGAGCGGGACGGCGACCGCTGTCCCTGCTGACCGCCACCTTCCTGACGCTCGGCGCCGGAGTGGTGTTCCTCACGCGGGCCCCGGCGGCGGAGGCCGCTCCGGCCGAGAAGTGCACCCGCACGAAGGGCGCCGTCGTCGCCGTGGACTTCGGCCACTGGGGCGGCCCGGTGGTGCGCGGCTGCGACCTCACCCCCACCACCGGCTACGAACTGCTCAGGTCCGGCGGGTTCGGCACCACCGGGACGGGACACGACGGTCCCGGGTTCATCTGCCGCATCGGCAACAGCGGCTTCAAGAACGGCAAGCAGCACCCGACCCCCGCCGAGGAGGACTGCGTCCTCACCCCGCAGGCCACCGCCTACTGGTCGTACTGGATCGCCTCCCCCGGCCAGCGGAAGTGGACGTACAGCCCGCTGGGCGCCACGTCACGCACCCTCGAGCCCGGCGACGTGGACGCCTGGGTGTTCGGCGGCACCGACATCGGCGGCACCAAGGGCCGCCCCACCTTCACTCCCGACGACGTCCGCCCGCCGGGCGGCGACCCGCCCGCCCCCGGCGACCCGGCCGCGCCGAACGTGCCCCCCGGGAAAGTCGACCTGACCGCCGCGACCCGCTGGCTCACCGAGCGGCTGACGAACGGGCAGCGGGTCGTCGTCGAGGGCGACCCGGCGCCGAACTACCTCGCCACCACCGAGGTCGCCTACGCGCTGGCCTCCCTCGGCGACGCGAACCCGACGCCCCGCAGGATCGCCGACTACCTGGGCAGGACCGAGCACACCGAGGCGTACGCCTACCCGGCGGGGAAGGACGAGGCACCCGACGCCACCGCCGCCGCCCGCCTCGCGCTCGTCGCCGAGGCCACCGGCAAGGACCCCCGGGCCTTCGGCGGCCACGACCTCCTCGGCGATCTGCTGGCGAACGTCTGCCTCAGCGGCTCCGACGCGCCGCAGCCCGTCCCCGGCTGCGCGACCCGGGGCGACTTCCGCGGCACCGGACAGACCGAGGGCCAGGCCCTGGCCGTGATCGCGCTGCTGAGCGGCGGCGCGAAACCACCGGCCGACGCCGTGACCCGGCTCGCCGAACTCCAGTGCGACGACGGCGGGTTCCCCAGCTTCCTGATCCTGGACGGCCAGGTGTGCGAGAGCGAGGCCGGAAGCACCGCCCTCGTCGCCCTCGCGCTCCAGACGGCGGGCGGCCACACCCCCGCGGTGACCAGGGCCCGTTCCTCGCTCAAGAAGGCCCAGTTCAGGACGGGCGCCTGGCCCGCCGCCTCGTACAGCGTCCCGGGCAGCGCCCACGCCACCGGCTGGGTGGCCCAGACCCTGCGGGCCCTGGGCGACCCGGCGCACGCCGACGCGGCGGTCTCCTGGCTCTCCCGTCAGCAACTCCCGGGCGGTGGCTTCGCCTTCGAGGAGGGGACCACCGACCCGCTGCTCTACGCCACCACCGCGGCCGTCGTCGCGGGCGCCAGGAGCGATCTGGTGACGCTGACCACCCCGGAGCCCCCGACCCCGCCGACCACACCCCCCACGGGGCCGCCCACGACGGGACCCACCGCTCCCCCGGCCGGTGAGGGCCCGGACCTGAGGAAGGGCTCGGCCTTCCTCACCGACCACAAACGCCTGGTCCAGGGCCGGTACTACGAGGGCAGTCCCCGCTTCGCGGACTACGGCCTGACCATCGACGGCGCCTACGCGCTCGCCGCCACCGGCCACGACGACGCCACCCTGCGCGACATCGTCGACTTCCTCGACAAGGGCGGCGAGGACGCCTCGGGCCGGGGGGTCCACGACTGGACGAAGATCGGGACCAAGTACGCCGGCGGCGGCTTCATCGGCAAGGCGGCGGTGCTCGCCGAGTCCGTGGGCCGCGACCCGCGCGACTTCGGCGGGCGGGACCTGATCGCCGCCCTGGCCGAGGGCGTCTGCCCGGCGGCGACCCCCGCCGAACCCCGCAAGTGCGCGGGCAAGGGCAACTACACGTACGCCACCTCGGTCTTCTCCCAGTCCCTCGGTGTCATCGCCCAGGTCCGGGCGGGCGAGACGGCCGCCGCGTCCGGGGCCATCGCCTATCTCAAGAGCCTCCAGGACCCGTCCACCGGTGCCTGGCCCAGCCTCATCGGCGAGCCGAGCGCCGTCGAGGCCGACTCGACCGCGATGGCCGCGATGGCCCTGGACCTGCTGCCCGACGCCGGATCCCAGGCCGCCGTGGACAAGTCGCTCGCCTGGCTGGCCGCCCAGCAGCTCCCCGACGGCGGCTTCACGGGCGCCTCCGGGAACTCGGTGAACTCCGCCGCCCTCGCCGTCCAGGGCCTGTCGCTGGACGCCGGGAAGTACCCGGCCCAGATCGCGAAGGCCCGGAAGTTCCTCGCCTCGCAGCAGAACGAGGACGGCGGCTTCAACGTCGTCAAGGGCGGCCAGCCCGGATCGGACGTCCGCGCCTCCACCCAGGCGGTCGGCGGAGCCACCGGCGTCTCCTTCGGCACCCTGACCCGTGACCTGAGCGGCACCACCGCCCGGCCCGTCCCGAGCACCGCCCCGGAGCCCACCCCCTCCACCCCACGGATCATCACCGCGGGCGAGGAGCCCGGAGGCACCGGGGGCACCGGCGGCGGCAGCCTCGCCGCGACCGGCTCCCAGGTCACCGGCCTCGCCGTCGCGGCCGTCCTCCTGGTCCTCGGCGGCTGGGTCACGACCCGGACCACCCGGTTCCACCGCACAGCCACCGAAGGCCCGACGCCCGCACCCGGCCACAGGACCGACGGCGGACCGAGGCCCACACCGGGCCGCCGTACGACCAAGGGCGGGCCGAGGCCCACATCCGGCCGTACGACCAAGAGCGGGCCGAGGCCCACACCCGGCCGTACGACCGACAGCGACCGGACCGCCGGGTCCGGCCGCGCCACCGACGACGACCCGACACCCGCACCCGCACCCGACCGCGCCACCGACGGGGGCCCAGCGTGACCGCCCGCCGCGCCCCGCGCGCCCTCGCCCGTACGGCCACCGCGCTGGGTCTGACGGTGGCGGCCCTCGGCACCACCACGGCCCCGGCGGGGGCCGCCCCGCAGCCGATGGGCCGGTGCACCACCTCGTCGGGCGCCGTCCTCGCCGTCGACTTCAGCCACTGGGGCGGGCCCGTCTACCGCTCGTGCGGCACGACACCCACCACCGGCTACGAACTCCTGAACCAGGGCGGCTGGCGGACCACCGGCACCGGCCACGACGGCCCCGCCTTCATCTGCCGCATCGGCTACAGCGGCCACCAGGGCGGCAAGCAGTACCCGACCCCCCGCCAGGACGACTGCGTCCTCACCCCGCCCGCCTCCGCGTACTGGTCGTACTGGCACGCCGACCCGGGCCGGAACACCTGGACGTACAGCCAGCTCGGCGCCATGCTCTACCGGCCGAAGCCGGGCAGCGTCGACCTGTGGATCTTCGGCGGCACCGACATCGAGGGCACCCGGGGCCGCCCCACCCTCACCCCCGACCAGCTCCGAGCGAAGAACACCCGGCCCACGGGGGGCGGCACGCCCGTGCCCGAGGACCACAGGACCGCGCCGCCGCTGCCGCCGGACGTCGGCACCGGGCCCGCCCCGGAGAATCCGCCACCGGCCGATCCCACCCCTCCCCCGACGACAGCGCCTCCGAAGAAGACGCCTTCCCCTCCGGTGTCACGGACCCCGTCCCCTGCGCACAGCCCGTCGCCGAGCCCGTCGACGACCGCCCCCGTGCCGCCGCCGTCCTCCGCTCCCCCCGTCGCCCCCGGCCCCAGGGTGGTGGACGCGGCGCCCGCCGCCGACGCCTCCCACGACGCGGGCTCGTACGTGCCCGCCGCCGTCACCGGGGTGCTGGGGCTGCTGATCGGCGCCGCCGCCGTCTTCGCGGCCAAGCGCCGCCGCCGTACGGAGTAACGCGTGCCCCGCACCCCCTCGGCAGCCACCGAGCCGTCCGCGTCCGGCCTCGCGCCGGACGCGGGGGGCCGCCGTCTGCCCCGCACCCTGCACCCGGTCGCCTGGTGGATCTGGGCCCTGGCCCTCGCCACCGCCGTCAGCCGCACGAACAACCCGCTGCTGCTCTTCCTGGTCCTCGCCGTCCTCGGATACGTCATCACCGTGCGCCGCACCGAAGCCCCCTGGGCGCGCGGCTTCAAGTACTACCTGTACCTCGCCCTCACCGTGGTGGCCCTCCGGGTCGTCTTCCGCGCGGTCTTCGCCACCGGGATCACCCCCCACGACCACTTCCTCTTCGCCCTCCCGCACGTCCCCACCCCCGACTGGTACGCGGGCATCCAGATCGGCGGCCCGGTCTCCCTGGAGGCGCTGCTCTCCGCCGCGACCGACGGACTCCGGCTCGCCGCCATGCTCTGCTGCGTCGGCGCCGCGAACACCCTCGCCAACCCCAAGCGGGCCCTGCGCGTCCTGCCGGGCGCGCTGTACGAACTCGGCGTCGCCGTCACCGTCTCGCTCAGCGTGGCGCCCCAACTCGTCCAGAGCGTCCAGCGGGTGCACCGGGCGCGGCGGCTGCGCGCCGGACGCTCCAAGGGGCTGCGCGCGCTGCGGGGCATCATCGTCCCGGTCCTCGAAGACGCCCTGGAGCGGTCCCTGCGGCTCGCCGCCGCCATGGACTCCCGGGGCTACGGCCGGGCCGGGACCGCCACCCGCCGCTCCCGCCGGGCCACCGGCGCCCTGATGCTGCTCGGCATGTGCGGCCTGTGCGCGGGCGCGTACGGGCTCCTCGACGCCACCGCGCCCGCCCTGCTCGGCTTCCCCGCGCTCGCGGCGGGGACCGGGCTGTGCGTGGCCGGGCTCCGGCTCGGCGGGCGTCGGGTCACCCGCACCACCTACCGGCCCGACCCCTGGCGGGCCGCCGAGTGGGGCGTCGCCGGGTGCGGGGTGCTGTCCGCCGTACTGCTCTTCGGCGGGGCGGGCTTCGACGCCGCCGAGCTGAACCCGTCGATCTATCCGCTCAGTTGGCCCACCCTTCCCCCCGTACCGGCCGCCGCGATCCTGCTGGCCGGGGCCGCCGGGTTCCTGGCCCCGCCCCCGGGCCCGCCCGTCCGGCCGGCCGTCCCTCCGCAGCGCACCGAGGAAGTCATGTGATCACCTTCGACCAGGTCACCGTCCGGTACGAGGACACGGCCGAGCCCGTCCTGCGGGACGTGGACCTCACGGTGGAGGAGGGCGAACTCTGCCTCGTCGTCGGCCACACCGGCGTCGGGAAGTCCACCCTCCTCGGCGCCGTCAACGGTCTCGTCCCGCACTTCACGGGCGGCACCCTGTACGGCACCGTCACCGTCGACGGGCGCGACACCGCGAGCCATCCGCCGCGCGAACTCGCCGATGTCGTCGGTGTCGTCGGGCAGGACCCGCTCGACGGCTTCGTCACCGACACCGTCGAGGAGGAACTCGCCTACGCGATGGAACAGTTGGCCGTCCCTCCGGCGACGATGCGGAAGCGGGTGGAGGAGACCCTCGACCTGCTCGGTCTGGCGGACCTGCGCCACCGGGCCCTGCACGAGCTGTCCGGCGGCCAGCAGCAGCGCGTCGCCATCGGCTCCGTCCTGACCGCGCACCCCCGGGTCCTCGTCCTCGACGAACCCACCTCGGCCCTGGACCCCACGGCCGCCGAGGAGGTCCTCGCCGCCGTCACCCGGCTCGTCCACGACCTCGGCGTCACCGTCCTGCTCGCCGAGCACCGGCTGGAACGGGTGGTGCAGTACGCGGACCGCGTCATCCACCTCCCCGGGGACGGACGGGTGGTCTCCGGGCCGCCCGCGGAGATCTTCCGCACCTCGTCCATCGCCCCGCCCATCGTCGAACTCGGCCGGAGCGCCGCCTGGTCGCCGCTGCCCCTCTCGGTCCGCGACGCCCGCCGGGCCGCGGCCCCCCTGCGGGCCCGGCTGCGCGACACGCCTCCCCCTCCGGTGCGGACCGCGCCGGACCCGGACCGCGCCGCCCTCCTCACCGCCCGGGGCGTCACCGTGTCGTACCAGGGCGTGCCCGCCGTCCGGGAGGTCGATCTCGACCTGTACGGCGGGGAGGTCACCGCCCTGATGGGGCGCAACGGGTCCGGCAAGTCCTCCCTGCTGTGGGCGCTCCAGGGCTCCGGCCCCCGCAGGTCGGGCTCGGTGTCGGTGGGGAGCGACGGCGCCGCGAAGGCGCGCGACCCCCGGAAGGTACCGGCGGCCGAGGCCCGGCGGCTCGTCGGGCTGGTGCCGCAGACCCCCACGGATCTCCTCTATCTGGAGAGCGTCAAGCAGGAACTCGCCCAGGCGGACGCCGAGTCGGGGGTCACGGACGGGGGCGTCACGGCCCGTGCCCTGCTGGACCGGCTGGCCCCCGGCATCCCCGACACCAGCCATCCCCGGGATCTGTCGGAGGGTCAGAAACTGGCGCTCGTCCTGGCGATCCAGCTCGCCGCGGCCCCCCGGGTCCTGCTGCTCGACGAACCCACCCGGGGTCTCGACTACCGTGCCAAGGGCGCGTTGACCGGCATCGTGGACTCGCTCGCCGCCGAGGGGCGCTCCGTCGTCGTCTCCACCCACGACGTGGAGTTCGTCGCCCGGTCCGCCGACCGGGTCGTGGTCATGGCCGAGGGGGACGTCGTCGCGGACGGGCCCACCGCGGAGGTCATCGTCGCCTCCCCCGTCTTCGCCCCGCAGACCGCGAAGATCCTGGCCCCGCTGCCCTTCCTCACGGTGGACCAGGTGGCCGCCGTGCTCGGCGCCGACGGAACGGACCCGGACGCGTGAGCGGGCGCACCACGGCCATCCGCATCCGCGCGCGGGCCGGGGTCGTCATCGCCCTGGCGTCCTTCCTCGGCGTGGTCGCGTTCTTCTGGCCCTTCCTGGTCGCGCCGGGCAAGTTCGGCTCGCACTACGCCCCTCCCCTCATCTTCGGCGTCCTGCTCGTGATCGTGCTGTCCGTGGTGATCTCGGAGATCGCCGAGGGCGGCATCGACTCCAAGGCCCTGGCCATGCTGGGGGTGCTCTCGGCGGTCAACGCGGCGATCCGCCCGCTCGGGGCGGGCACGGCGGGCATCGAGACGGTGTTCTTCGTCCTGGTGCTCGCGGGCCGGGTGTACGGACCCGGCTTCGGGTTCACCCTCGGCTGCACCTCCCTCTTCGCCTCGGCGCTGATCACCGGCGGGGTCGGGCCCTGGATGCCGTACCAGATGTTCGGCTGCGCCTTCGTCGGGATGCTCGCGGGTTTCCTCCCGAAGGCCACGGGGCGCCGGGAGATCGCGATGCTGGCGGTGTACGGCTCGCTCTCCGGCTATCTCTTCGGGTTCCTCCTGAACCTGTCCTTCTGGCCCTTCTCCCTGGACCCGAACAGCTCCATCGCCTATCTTCCCGGGCTGCCCTTCACCGAGCAGTTCCAGCGGTACGTCGCCTTCGACCTGGCCACGTCCCTCGGCTGGGACACGGGCCGGGCCGTCACCAACTTCGTCGCCGTCACCCTGGCGGGCCCGGCCGTCCTCACGGTCTTCCGCCGTGCCGCCCGCAAGGCCCGCTTCCAGGCCCCGGTGCGTTTCGCGTCCCCGCCGGGTCCGGGCGGGGACGCGGTCTGACGGGAGAGCGCGGAGAGGCTCGCGGCCCGTCCGCCCCCTGTTCAGGGCGCTCGTCGCCGTGGCCGTCGGGTGGCGCGACGGGCGACGGGGACACCACGATGAGTACGGGCTTCCGCGCTTCCCCGGGGTCGTCGCCGGAGGCTCGCGTCCACCGGCCCGTCCTCCACGGGCGGCGGGCGGCGGACCGTCGAGGAAGGAGCGGTCGGGAATGCGCGCACTGCTGGCCGACGCGGCCCGCACGCTGGTCCCCTCGAAGGGGGACCGGCACGGTCCGCTGCCGCCGTTGATGCTGGCCCTCACGGTCGTGACGGGTCTGGTGGACGCGGTGAGCTATCTGGGGCTCGGGCACGTCTTCGTCGCCAACATGACGGGCAACGTGGTGTTCCTCGGCTTCGCCCTGGCGGGCGCGGGCGGTCTGTCGGCCCTGGCCTCGGTGGTCTCCCTCGCGGCCTTCCTCACGGGCGCGGTCGCCGGGGGCCGCTTCGGCGTACGGTTCGGCGGGCACCGGGGGCGGCTGCTGGCGGGGGCCATGGCCGTACAGGCGGTGCTGTTCGCCGGGGCCCTCGGCACGGCCCTCGCGGGACACGACGGTACGACCGCCGCCGTCCGGTACACCCTGATCGTGCTCCTCGGACTGGGCATGGGGCTGCAGAACGCGGTCGCCCGGCGGCTCGGCGTCCCGGACCTGACGACGACCGTCCTCACCCTCACCCTGACCGGGATCGCCGCCGACTCCGGCACGTCCCGCGGGGCGGCGCCCCGGCCCGGTCGCCGGATCCTGTCCGTACTGGCGATGTTCCTCGGCGCCCTGGCCGGGGCCCTGCTCCTGAAGGTCGGCGTCTCCCTCGTCCTGGCCGTGGCGCTGACGCTGCTCGTGGCGGGTGCGGTGGCCCTGTGGCGGCTCTCGGTCCCGGGCACGGTGTGGGCCCGGGCCCCGTAGGGTCCCGTGCGGGGCGCTCCGGCCCTTGGGCTCAGCCCTCCTCAGGGCGTCCGTCCCCTTTCTCCCGGGAGCCGCGTGCGGTGGTGGGCCGGGGCCCGGCTCCGGGGCGGAGGCCGTACCACCGTTGCGCCCCCGCCCGCCCGGGTGCGGGGACGGCGGTGGGCGGCGGGGCGGTGAGACGGGAGCGGACGACCAGTTCCAGGGTGACGGTCACCGCGACGGCCTGGACGGCCATGAGGGCGACGAGGACGAACAGCTGGACGACCCCCGCGGTGAGGGGGTCGGCTCCGCCCAGGAGCATTCCGACGAACGCGCCGGGCAGGGTGACCAGGCCGACCGTACGGGTCTGGTCCAGGCCCGGGACCAGGGCGTCGGCCGCCGCGGGCCGGGCGATCTCGATCCGGGCGTCCCGTCCGCTCAGTCCGAGGGCGAGCCCGGCCTCGACCTCGCCGTGGCGCTGGGCGAGGACGGACAGGCTCTGGCGTCCGGCGAGGACCGTCGCGGTGAGCGCGCCGCCGATGAGGATGCCGGTGACGGGGATGAGCGCGATGCCGCGCGGCGGCAGCAGGCCGGTGACGAGCAGCAGGACGACGACCGGGGCGACCCCCGTGGCGATCGGCACCGCCGTCCACCACCAGGTGGCGTCGGAGGTGACCCTGCGGCCCGCGGTGCGCACGGCGACCCCGTACATCAGCAGCAGGAAGGCGGGCAGGCCGGTGGGCGAGGCGACGACCCAGCCGATGACCAGGGAGACCGCCGCCAGTTGCAGGGCCGCCCTGATGCCCGCGACGGCGGCTTCGCGGGCCCGCCCGGAACCCTGGTCAGGAGAGAGCCGGGCGACGGCGGTCACCACGACCGCGACGGCGAGGAGCAGTCCGAGGACGACGCCGAGGGAGACGTCGACCGGGAGGAGGGCGGCTGAGGCGGAGTTCATCGCTGGACCCGTCGACGGCGGTGTGGGGCGCTCGGGCGGTGAGGGCGCTGTGCGGGAGCGAGTCTGCATCGGAAAGGCCCCGGCGCGCACCCCGCTCGGCGGACCGGGCCCCGGATGCGCCCCGGAACCGGCCGGACCGTCCCGCACCGGAGCCCACGACGACCCAGCCGACGAGGTCGGCGGCACCCCTGCGAACGGCGTGAGCACCGGGCCGGTCGAGGAAGCCCGCACCGGGCGCCGTGTCGACGAGGGCGCGGGAACGGGTACTCAGGACAGCGGGGACGCTCCGGGCCGAGGAAGCCCGGCGGCAGCAGGCCGGAAGGCGCCCCGCGAGCCGTCGCGGTGCCGCCGTCGTACGGTCGGGAGTGACGAGGAGGACCGCTGATGCGCAAGGTGACGTATTCGATGGGTGTCTCGCTCGACGGCTATGTCGTCGGTCCGGACGGCACCTTCGACTGGACGGCGATCGACGAGGAGTTCTCCCGCCTCGTCATCGACGAGATCCGGGACGTCGGCGTCCATCTGCTGGGCAGACGGCTGTACGAGACGATGCTGTACTGGGAGACGGCCGATCAGGACCCTTCGCTCGACGCCTCGATGCGCGAATGGGCCGCGATCTGGAATCCGCTGCCCAAGGTGGTGTTCTCCACCACGCTGTCCACCGTGCGGGGCAACGCCCGGCTGGCCACCGGCGGTCTGGCGGAGGAGATCCGGCGCTTGCGGGCCGAGCCCGGGGAGGGCGACATCGCGATCGGGGGCGCGACGCTCGCCGCCGAGGCGGCCGGGGCGGGCCTGATCGACGAATACCTGCTGAGGGTGTGCCCGGTGCTGGTGGGCGGCGGGCTTCCCTTCTTCGCCCGGCACGAACGGCGGGTGGACCTGGAACTGCTGGAGTCGCGCACGCTCGGCTCGGGAGTGGTCCACCTCCGCTACCGGGTCCGGCACCCGTCCCCGTAGGACGGGGAGAGCCACCAGACCGGGCCGGTGGTGGTCTCGACGGGTTCGCCCGAGACGCGCAGGGTCAGGTCGTTGTCGAACGTGACGCCGAGCGACCCGTCCGGGTTCTCGACGGCCGTCACCACGTACCGGTTGTTGAGGCGGGCCAGCTCCGGCAGCGGGTTGTCCGGGGCCCCGGCCCGCCCGGAACCGGCGTCACCGGGCGCCGTGACCAGCCAGTAGGTGTCCAGGTAGAGCCGCAGCTCGCGCTCCGGGTCGCTCTCGGTGTCGAGAAAGGTGAGGAAGGGCCACGCCTGACGCTCACCCACCTCGACGACCAGCTTTCCTGGCAGGTGCTCAACGGTCATCGGGGCATCCCTTGCAGAGGTACGTGTACCGGTGGCTCGCACCCCCGTGGATGTACGCCCCCCTTTGCGCGCGGCTCGCCGCACTCCGCCACCGGAGCGGGACGGGGCTCAGCTCCCTCACCCGTTCCTCGGTCTTGCCCCTGAAGCCTCTGAAGCACCTGAAGCACCTGGGCGCGCTGGGGGCTTCCTGGTGAACCGGACTGACGGGTGAGTGCCTGCCGCTGGTGGACGGGGCGCACGGCCCGGCGAACCGGGACGGCCGAAGATACCCCGCTCCGAGCGAGGTCGGCAAAGGCGACGTGGTGGGTGGAGCGGCTCGGCACGTAGCACCCGCCGTTCACGGGGCGGGCATCGCTCCAGGCACGATCCCGCCCGCGAGCGGGGTCCGGGGACCCGGTCGGACACGCGCAAGATCTTCACATCTTCAACAAGATGCGTATCTTGATCGTCACTCAAGCACCCTCAGTACCTGGGAGTTCTCCATGGTCAGATCGCTCGGCAGCCGGATGAAGACCGCGAGGAAGCGTCATTTGGGCGTGCTCACCGCCGTCGCCGCCGTCCTGTCACTCGCCGCCTGCGGACCGGCCACCCCCACCAGCGGTCCCGGCACCAGCGCCACGACCAGCGCGAGCACCAGCCCCGTGCTGACGCCGAGCCCGAGTCTCAGCGTCACCCCCAGCGCCGACCCCACCACGGCGACGCGGACGCCTCCGACACCCTCCGCCGAGCCCACCACCAAGGCTCCCGCACCGGCCACCACCGAGCCCGCCCCCGCCCCGCCGGCTCCTCCCCGCACCCGCACGCAGGCCCCGGCACCGGAGCCCACCCAGGAGCCCACCGACTGCTATCCCCTGTCCAACGCCGGTAACTGCTACAAGGCCGGACAGATATGCCGGAAGGCCGATGTCGGTACGTCCGGACGAAGCGCCGACGGCCGCGCGATCCACTGCCGCGAGGACAGCGGCGTGGGGCAGCGCTGGGGCTACTGACCCGAAGCCGAACGCGTCCCGGTGACCCGCGACGAAGCCCCCGCCCGGGAGGGATCCGGACAAGCCGGGGGCTTCGTCATGTCCACCGGGTGTCAGCGGAAGAGCAGGGAGGAGCCACCGGCGGCGGTGGTGACCGATCCCGGGCAGAGGAAGCTGCCGGAGGTCTTCGTCGCGGTGAACGCCTGGTTCACGTACTTACGGGTGGTGCCGTCACGGTCCCACAGGACATTGGTCGCCTTGTAGCGGCAGGAGATGCCGAGCTGCGTTCCCGTGATGTCGATGACGTCGGCCTTCGCGTAGCCGGCCGTGTCGTCGAAGGTGACGTTGGGGTTGTTGTTGAGGGCGGCGGTGACGCCTCCGGTACAGCTCAGGCTGCCGCCCGGCTTGTTGATGCTGGTGCGGTCGATGGACAGCGCGGTGGGCGGGTTGGCGCTGGTCCGGGCGTTGGCCCAGGTGCAGGTGCTGCCCGCGACCACGATCACGCCGTCGACCTGTTGCGTCGCGGTGGGCCCGAAGGCGGTCGCCGTCGTGGCCGCTCCGGCGGTGGCTGCGATGATCAGGGCGGTGACGCACGAGAGTGTCGAGAACTGCCTCATGTCGCTCCTTCTGGCCGGCTCCTTGGGGGTGTGAGCGTCAAGGAAGGTCCCACAGGGACCTTGAATTGTCAGGGACTCGTCAATTCTTTGGCCGGATAGCGCTCCCTGAGCATCCCGGACAGCGGTCGCCGAGCCCGGCAAAGGGTCGGCATCTGCCCGATACGGGATTCGACACTCCCCCCGAGCCCAGCAGGCCCTCGACCCCGACCCGACCCCGACCCCGACCCCCGGACAGGCGGTGGATCGGGGTACAGACGTGGCGGCTACCGACGGGAGCGCGGCCAGCCCGGCCGGGCGTCCTCCCAGGTCACCGCACTCGTCCGCGCGGCTTCAGCGGGACGGCGGGCAGGTCCGGGGCGGGCAGCCGGGGGCCGTCGTAGCCGTGCACCTCGCCGAACCGCGAGCCCTTCTCCCAGTCGTCCCGCGCCTGCGCGATCTCGTCACCGGACCGGCCGACGAAGTTCCACCACATGACGATCTCCTCCTCGAAGGGCTCGCCGCCGAGGAGCATCAGGCCCGCGTCCGAGTCGGCGCGCAGCGGCAGCTCCGTACGGCCGCAGCCGAGGTAGAGCATGGAGCCGGGCAGGACGGGGACGCCGTCGACGTGGGCCTCGCCGGACATGGCCAGGACCGCGTACTCGAAGTCGGGATCCAGCGGGAGGTTCGTCTCCGTGCCCGAGGTCAGCGCGAGGTCGGCGCCGACGAGCGGGGTGTACGTGGTGCCGGGCGAGGCGGCGCCGTCGAGGGCGCCGAGGATCACGGTGGCGGTGAGGCCGGGCGCGGTGACCCGGGGCAGGTCGGCATGGTGCTGGAAGTGCGGTTCGACGTGCCGGTGCGCGTCGGGAAGGGCGACCCAGAGCTGGGCGCCGTGCAGGAAGCGGGCGTGCGGGCGGGGGCTCTCCTCGGAGTGTGAGATCGCACGGCCGGAGGTCATGAGGCCCAGTTCGCGCGGGCGGACGGTCTGGAGGCTGCCGGTGGAGTCACGGTGCAGGACCTCGCCCTCATGGAGCCAGCTGACGGTCTGGAGGCCCATGTGCGGGTGGGGCGGGACCCGCATACCCGGTTCCTCGGCGATGTCGTCGGGGCCGTAGTGGTCGACGAACGCCCAGGCGCCCACCATCCTCCGGCCCAGGTTGGGGAGCAGGCGGCGGACCTCGGTCGACTCTCCGAGGCGGACCCGGCGCGGGCTGAGGAGTTCCCGTACCGGCTCGGCGACGACGAACCCGCGCCCGCCGCACACGGTCAGGGCGGCCTGACGATCAAGATTGCTCATGACTCTCGACCCATCTACTGGAATGTTCAACCATCCAGGCTTGTTGACCTGGTCGACCGCCACACAGCGTGGCAGATCCGGGCCGCTGGAAAGGAAAGCAAGTGAGCGACACGTACTACGAGTTCGGAACGGCCGCGGAGCGCTGGGACCGAGCCCAGTTCTTCTTCGACGCGAAGGAGTACGGAACCGCCGTCCGCATCCTGCGGGGCCTCGTCGCCGAGCACCCGGAGCAGACGGCCCAGCGGCTCCTGCTCGCCCGCGCCTACTACCACTCCGCCCAGCTCTCCCGGGCCGAGACCGAGCTGCTCGCGGTCCTGGAGCGCGACCCGGTCGAGCAGTACGCCCGGCTGATGCTCGGCCGCACCCTGGAGCGCCAGGGCCGTCAGGACGAGGCCACACCGCATCTGCGGCTGGCCGCCGCGATGGCGGGCGAGACGCCGGACATCTGAGCCGACGCACCGCCCCGGCCTCGCCACACGCGCCCCGGGTCCCGTCACGGGACCCGGGGCGCACTCGTAGCCGTACGCGCCCTGGCCCGTACGGCTACGGCTACGGCTACGGCTACGGCTACGGCTCGGCCAACTGCCACAGCCGCGCACCGCTTCCCCACCCGGTGGGGCCTCACATCGCCTTGATACCCCCTCGCGGTATATTCGGCGCGGGAGGTTCATGACTGTGCGTGCACACCGGGCGGGACGCGGGCTACGGACGGAGGGTGCGCTGGCGCACCTTCTGCTCGTCGTCGTGCTCGCGCTCGGCGTGTTCCTGATGCACGCCGTCGGTCACCCCGAGGGGTCCGGCGGCGACACGACGAGCAGCGCCGGGCTTGTCTCCTCCGAGGTCTCCGAGGCCGGGGCCGGGGCCGGGGTCCATGGCTCCTCAGGGGCAGTCACCGTCGGAACCTCTGGTGCCTCTGGTGCCTCTGGTGCCTCTGGTGCCTCTGGTGCCTCTGGTGCCTCTGGTGCCTCTGGTGCCTCTGGTGCCTCTGGTGCCTCTGGTGCCTCT